>CAZOLE010000135.1:0-5776 GCA_964580445.1 uncultured Porphyrobacter sp. | reverse complement strand
GATGTCGGTGAGACCAAGGATTTGCCATCAATCATCTTTCAACAGATCGAGCACTTCTTCACCCATTATAAGGACCTCGAACCCGAAAAATGGGTGCGGGTCGGCAAATGGGGTGATGCCGCTGAAGCGCGGCAAATTGTCGCTGAAGCGATTGAACGCGCGGCGGACTAAGCTGGCTCAGTGGACCGGTTCAGCAAGCCGGTTCAATTCCCGAGAACGGCCTTAGCTAACGCGGTCAGCAAAAACGGCAGACCAATCGCGAGCAACCACAAGAGCACGGTGTCTCGGCGGAACTGGCCCGAAAAACTCGGGTCGCTGGCTTCGTCATCGGCCAAACCTGCCCAGCGTTTCTCAAACCAGCGGCAAGCTGGAATGATTGCTGCGACCAGAATGACGAGTGCAAAATAGGGGAGAATAGAAGACGAACCGCTCCCAAGCGCTTTGACAGTCATAAAGATTTGCAAGGCGGTATAGACCAGAAGGGCGTAAGCAACGTGGTCGCTCATCGACTTTCGCCAGTCGCGCGACTGTGCTCTGGCTCCGACGCGCTTTTCACGCTGTTTCGTCATATCGACCATGAATCCGCTCCCCAACGGTTATGTTCTCCGAAAACGAATGTCCCATAGAGTCGCCGACATGGCAAGGCTCGTAACCATAATGCAACATTCTTGCGTCGTTTGTTGCAATTCTTGCTTCGAAATCCGCCCGAATATCTGGATGCACAGTATGGCTTTGTGTTTTATCCAGCAAAAATCTTGCCAAAATCGTAGAACACGCATGCTTCCGGGCTTTTCTGTTAGGTTTGTGATGCTAAGACCATTCCTATGAGCGCTAGCCAAACCCTCGAAGAAATCGCCGCACAAGGCGGCGCGCATGCCGTTGCCCCTATGCCCAATGGCGGGCTTGAAGTGGTCTCGATCGCCAAGAGTTATGACAAGCGTGCGGTTCTCACCGACATCTCACTTAGTGTTGCCAAAGGCGAAGTGCTGGGTCTGCTCGGGCCGAATGGCGCTGGGAAGACGACCTGCTTTTACTCGATTATGGGACTGGTGAAGCCGGATTCAGGCCGCATTTTGATGGACGGCGAAGACGTCACCAAACTGCCCATGTATCGCCGCTCGATTCTCGGACTTGGCTATTTGCCACAGGAAACCAGCATCTTTCGCGGGATGACCGTGGAGCAGAACATCAACAGTGTGCTCGAATTGGTTGAACCCGATGGTGAGACTCGGAAAGCGGAGCTCGAAAGGTTGCTGGGCGAATTTGGCTTAACGCGGCTGCGCGATGCGCCCGCAATGGCGCTATCGGGCGGTGAAAGACGGCGTTGTGAGATTGCCCGAGCATTGGCAGCAAAACCTTCGATCATGCTGCTGGACGAACCATTTGCCGGGATTGATCCGCTTTCGATCAGTGATATTCGCGATCTTGTCAAAGACTTGAAGCAACGCGGCATCGGTGTGCTCATCACCGATCACAATGTTCGTGAAACGCTTGATATCGTGGACCGGGCTTGCATCATCTATGGCGGGCAAGTGCTGTTCGCGGGCACGCCAGAGGCGCTGGTCGCGGACGAAAACGTAAAGCGGCTTTATCTTGGCGAAGGCTTTACGCTCTAAGCTTCTGTACCATGGCATTAGGCCCCCGCCTTGATTTAAGACAATCCCAATCGCTGGTAATGACGCCGCAATTGCAGCAGGCGATCAAACTGCTGGCGGCATCCAACTTAGAGATTGAGACCTTTATTGGTGAAGCTTTGGAGAGCAATCCGTTGCTCGAAGCAGGTACAGTGTCGAGTGAGGACACCGGCGCACCTGCTGAACCAGACGACATTCCCCGCGAAGAATTCACCTCCGATCAGTTGATAGCGCAAGGCGCCGGCGAGACAGAAGCGCCCGTTGATCTGGACCCAACCGCCTTGGACAGAGATCGCGATACAGGCGATGGACGGACCAATCAGGATGCGCGCGGTGGCTCAGATTGGGGTTCAGCGGGAGCGGGTGGCGGCATTGGTGGAGACGATCTGCAGGACCTGGGAGCAACGCATGCGGCGGAAATCACGCTCGCTGAACATCTCGGCAATCAAGTCGGCGTGGCCGCAGTGGATCAGCGCGAAGCCTTTATCGCGCGGCACTTAATCGGCTTACTCGATGATGCGGGCTATCTCCCGTTTGATTTGCGCGATGTGGCGTTTGACCTTGGTGTGGAATTGGCCGCGGTTGAACGCGGGCTTTGTGTTGTTCATTCGCTCGACCCAAGCGGAGTAGGCGCGCGCGATCTGGCCGAATGCCTTGCCATCCAAGCCCGCGAAGCCGACCGCTACGATCCGTGCATGGAGCGATTGATCGACAATCTGGAACTGCTCGCCAAAGGTGAAGTCGCGCGGCTCAAACGGATGTGCGACGTCGATGACGAAGACTTCGCGGATATGCTGCGCGAGTTGCGCGAATATGATCCCAAACCAGGCCAAGCTTTCGCAGCGGACGGCGCCAGCGCGGTGATCCCCGATGTCTTACTGAGCGCCAACGATGCCGGCGGGTGGGACATTGCGCTAAACGAAGACACATTACCGCAATTGGTGGTCAATCGGGGCTATTTCGTCGAATTGTCAGACGGATCACCAGACAAAGAAACGCAAGGCTGGCTTAAAGAGAAGTTGGCCGATGCCCATTGGTTGATCCGCGCGCTGGACCAGCGGCAAAAGACGATCCTCAAAACCGCAGCGGAGATCGTTAAGCAGCAAGATGGCTTCTTCCGTCGCGGGGTATCTGAACTGCGCCCGCTGACCTTGCGCGAAGTCGCCGAACAAATCGAAATGCACGAAAGCACCGTCAGTCGGGTGACCAGCAACAAGTATCTTTCGTGCGAACGCGGGACGTTTGAGCTGAAGTACTTCTTCACCAGCGGGGTCGGGTCCAGCGATGGCGAAGGTGCATCGTCCGAAGCGATCAAGGCGCGGATCAAAGCGCTTACTGACGCAGAAGACCCCAAGAAGGTGCTCTCGGACCAAAAGCTCGCAGACATGCTCAACGAAGAAGGCTTCGATCTCGCGCGTCGCACCGTCGCAAAATATCGCGAAGCGGTGGGCATAGGCTCCAGCGCTCAGCGCCGAAGGGCCAAGAAACTCGAAGGTCTGTAACTGCCCCGAAAATCGGTTTTGGACGGCCAATCCGCAACCAAGATCGCCTTGCACCCCTTAAGTAGTAACCCTCGCGACTCGTGGATTAAGCTGGGTTTACGCGTTATTAACCTTTTTCATTCAGACATTGTGTGGTTAATGAAGGGCAACACCTCTTAGCGAGGCGTTACCGCCAGTGAGTTCTTTTGCGACTGGGTAACTTAGGGGACCAGCAATGCGCGTGCTTTTGATTGAGGATGAGCCAACAACGGCGAAAGCCATCGAGCTTATGCTCACTACTGAGGGCTTCAATGTCTATGCGACCGATTTGGGCGAAGAAGGCTTGGACCTTGGTAAGCTGTATGATTACGACATCATACTGCTCGACCTGAATTTGCCAGATATGCATGGCTATGACGTGCTGAAAAAGCTGCGCGTTGCTAAGGTTCAGACACCTGTTCTGATCCTGTCAGGCGTCGCGGAGATGGACAGCAAGATCCGTTCGTTTGGCTTTGGTGCCGACGACTACGTGACCAAGCCATTCCACCGCGAAGAGCTGGTTGCACGCATTCACGCTGTTGTGCGTCGTTCGAAAGGCCACAGCCAATCGATCATCCGCACTGGCAAGCTGGCCGTGAACCTCGATGCAAAAACCGTCGAAGTCGACGGCGCACGGGTCCACTTGACCGGCAAAGAATACGCCATGCTTGAGCTGTTGAGCCTTCGCAAAGGCACGACGCTCACCAAGGAAATGTTCCTCAACCACCTGTATGGCGGGATGGATGAGCCAGAACTCAAGATCATCGACGTCTTTATCTGCAAGCTGCGCAAAAAGCTCAGCCATGCATGCGGCGGCGAAAACTACATCGAAACCGTTTGGGGTCGCGGTTATGTTTTGCGGGACCCGCAAGACGAAGCCGAAGCTGCTTAAGTCTCCAGTTTAGTCTTCTGCGAGAAAACACGCCCGGGGCCTTCATGGCCTCGGGCGTTTTTCGTTGGCGAGCGGATCATTATCCCGCCTGGGAAACTGCACCAAAGTCCGACCCACTCGGCTCCTGAAACAGTCGCAGATCAAATTCGGGCAAGATCGCGATCATATGATCGAAAATATCGGCCTGGATCGACTCAAATTCCGACCAATCGATGGTATCGGTGAAGCAATAAATCTCAATTGGTAGTCCCTGTGGCCCCGGCTGCAATTGGCGCACTAGCAGCAGGAAATCCTCGGTTGCCAATTGCGGGTGCCATTGCAGGTAGGCGTAAATGTAAGCACGCAGCACTCCAATATTGGTAAAACGCCGTGCATTGACCGGCTCCTCCTCCTCAGCCAGTTCGCGCTTATTCCAATCGGCCATCTCCTCACGCCGGGCGGCGAGAAAGTCCTTGAGGACACGAAATTTTTTGAGCGCTACAACTTCTTCATCGCTCAAGAAGCGAATGGTATTTTGATCAATCGTGAGTGGGCGTTTGATCCGCCGCCCGCCCCCTTCGACCATTCCGCGCCAATTGCGGAAGGATTGGGATACTAATCGGTGGGTCGGAATTGTCGTAATGGTTTGGTCGAAATTCTGCACTTTGACCGTGTGCAAGGAGATGTCGATCACATCGCCATCCGCGCCCATTTCAGGCATTTCGATCCAGTCACCGACCCGAAGCATATCCCCGGTGGCCAGTTGAATGGTCGCGACGAGCGAGAGGATTGTGTCCTTGAAAACCAACAGCAAAACCGCGGTGATCGCGCCTAGGCCAGAAAACAGAAGCAACGGCGATTGATCGATCAACACAGCGATCATCAAAATCACAGCGATCGACAGCACTACAATTTTAACGACCTGAACGAAGCTTTTGATGGGCCGGTTTTGTGCTTCCGGTCGCCGTTCATAGACATTGTTGAGGTATGTCAGCACTTTGACGATCGCCATCGCGACCGACAGGATAATAAACGCCTCCGCTATATGAGAGATTGCGTTGGCAATCCATTCGGGCAAATGCGGGACCCACCCGATGCCTTGTGACACCAACATCAACGGCGCGGCGGTGGCCAAACACGATGCGCCACTCGATAAAGACACACTCTTGCGGTGAATAGCTTTGGTGATCGCGCGGATAATCACGTGCTTCAATATGAAGTTGATCAGCAACGCGACCGCTAAAAGCACAGCCAACCCGATCAACGTTTGAACCAAAGGAACCTGTTCGGACAGCAAAGCTAACATCTCATTCATGCGCCCCTGCTGCCTGAATTGGCGCAATCCCTCAACCCCTCGGAAGCTGTTGTAACGCTCTGGACAAGACGCGCCGCTTGCGCTTAGCGCCACGTGCATGAGCGCATACAAAGAAGGCGATCCTACCACCCTCAATCGGCTCTATGGTCGCAGCGCAGGAAAACCGCTGCGTCCCCGCCAACAAGGTCTGGTGGATGAGCTGCTGCCAAAGATTGCTGTGCCAACCGAAGGCCCCGTTACGGCGGAGCGGCTGTTCGGCGAAGATTGTCCTTTGCATTTTGAGATCGGTTTCGGCGCGGGGGAGCATCTGGCTTACCGTGCCGACCTGCTGCCCAATCACGGGCTTATTGGCGCAGAGCCTTACCTCAACGGGGTCGCAGCGGCGCTGACGCATGTTGACGAAAATCGGCTTGCCAATGTCCGATTGCATCATGGC
>CAZOLE010000134.1:0-5801 GCA_964580445.1 uncultured Porphyrobacter sp. | reverse complement strand
TGTTGGTACAGATAGCGTGGTCGCGCTCATCGAACAATTGGAACTCGCACCGAATCTGCAAAGTCAGATCGCATCGCAAGACGACGCGGACTGAATCTAGCGAAAGCGGCTGCTCAAACGCCTCAAACAACAAACGGCGCACGCTCCTTTCGGAACGCACGCCGTTCATTCAAGTTGATGACCCGATTAGGTCAGGTGCTTTGACACCGCAGCGGTCATTTGGAACATCGAGATCTCGTCTTTCCCGATGACACCGCTTAGCTTCGCGTCAGGCACAATCGTGCGCTTGTCGGTTGGCTTTTGCAGGTTGTTAGCCTTGATGTACTTCCAAATTTCAGAGGTCACTTCAGCGCGGGTCTTTGGACCTTTGCCAATCACCTCTTCGAGTGCACCCGAAAGTTGCACCGGCTTTTGCAGTGCGTTGGTTTTTCCAGCCATGGTTAGTCTCCCTTTTCAATCTGGCAGGTCATTCATTCTTCCTCATCCCATTCTTCGTCGTCATCCTCAGGGCCCGTGAACGGTGCGGTGAGAACCGCACAGCCCGTAACGAACCCTTTGATTGATGCGATGAGGTCATCCCGGCTTGCACCGGGCATTAGCGTGAGCGGAAGCTCAGTAGCGAAGATCTGAAACACATATTGGCGCGTTTCGCCTTCGGGCGGATCAGGCAAAAGCCACTCTGAATTGCCTTGAGCGTTCTTGCCGGTGCGCGGCGGAGCCTCGCCTTCAAGAAGTTTACCCTTTTGACCGGGCAATCCCCAGACAAGCCAATGACAGCCAGGATCATTGCCCGCACTTGTCGCATCTTCGACGATCACAATCAGCTCTTGCGATCCGGCCGGCGGCGCTGACCATCCCAAAGGCGGTGCAACCGCGTCTTCTTCTTTTGCACTGAAACAAGGATCAAGCTCTTCACCGTCACCAAAGGCTGGGCTCGACAATGCAAAGCCCCCGCGACCAAGCGTGCGCGCATCGCCAAGGCTTGCAATCGCCAGCCCCGCATGGCGCGCGGTCACCGGAAGCTTTGATGCCAACCAATCGGGAACTTCAGTCATTCTTCAACCTTGTCATCGTGAGGGGATTCTAGGGCCTCCTGCGCCCTGAGACGAGGGACACACTTGTAAAATGCATCGGATTCTGCGGAAAACTTTATAAATTTCGAGGGAATTCAGCCACTCGATGCCAATTTTAACGTGTCACACCCCCCAATTTCTTGCTCAGCGGTCGATCGCACGGAATTGTTCGTCCTTCGAGGGGCGAGAATTTTGGGATGATTTGCCGGAGTCGCGACTGATGTGAAGCCGCGCTGAGATAGACGCGCTGCGTCTAAGCTAGTTAGCCAAAGGACCTGATCGGTCGATCAAAAGACGGATTGTGGCGGTTAGCCCGGTCGGCTTCCAATCCCGCACAATTGTGCCCGCACCCGCCGCCAACATGCGGTCAACAATAGCGCTGCCCGTACCAGGGTGGATTTCGGCCTGCTCGACGGATGGGCCGCCATCTTCGCACCAACTGATCTCCAGAGCTTTGTTATCGTCAGATAACCGCCAGCCCACCTCAACGGTGCCTTCTTCAACCGACCAAGCTCCATACTTCGTCGCATTCGCAGCCAATTCGTGCAGTATCAGTCCGACAACTGAAATAGCGGAGAACGGCATCCTAACACCATTGCCTTTGCATATTAGGCGTCCGCTAACAGTGTCATAGGGCAGCAAGACCGCCTTGATCGCTTCGCCAATATCGACATGGTTTATCGAAGCATCATCCACGGTCGTTTCGTAGGCACGTCCCAGCGATTGAATACGCGCGTTGATCTCCGCCGCTTCCGCTTTAACGCCGCGCGTACGTCCGGTGACGTTCACGATCCCCGAAATGACCGCAAACATGTTTTTCATTCGGTGCGACAACTCAAACGCAATCTCTTTTGCTTGGCGCTCTTCAGCCCTTGCAGCGCGCACGGCGGACACGTCCCACTGGCTGCCGAAGAAATACACCATATCTCCCGCATCATTATAGATCGGGCCAAGGTGGAGAGCGTTCCAAAAGGTCGTGCCATTCTTGCGATAGTTGAGCAATTCGACGACGAGCACATCTTCATTGGAGATCGCCTTGCGAATGCGGGTCACAGACTCAGGATCGGTGGCAGGGCCTTGCAAAAACCGGCAATTGCGTCCGATAATTTCGTCCTCAGAATAGCCCGTTAGTCTGCGAAATGCTCGGTTCGCGAAGACGATTGGCAGTTCCGGGTCGGTGGGATCGCTGAGGCAAATCGCCATGCGGGTTTGCGCCATCGCCTGTTCAAATAGAACTCCAGACGCACCAGAAAAATGGTCGCGTTGTTGCCCAGCTCTAAACCGGTCAGGCGCATCATCAAATCTTAGCGAAACCGAACCGCTGCGCGACCGTTCGCTTTCATCATCAGTGTTCACGGCGAGCCTACTTTCACGCAGCGCATTCCGCATCGGAGGTTAAACGGAACATGCGACTGCGGCATCGTATTTCCCAGTGTCACAACGACGCTCTTCTCAGTATGTTCCAAGTGCATAACCCTAACTCTGCCTGCCCGCGCTCAAAGGCCTTCAGGAACTGTTTCAAACCCTGGGATCTCACCCAGCTCGACCCAGTTCTGCTTGCTCTTTGTGTAGCAATGGAATGACGGGTTAAGCCCCGACGTATCATCCAGCGTTCCGGCCTTGATAAACATCATGCCGCCGGGCCTGTCGATCCGGGTAAAGACCGGTGATCCACAATCGCCGCAAAACTGCCGCCGCACTGTCGCGCCGCTATCACCCGTATCGTTGTAGGTCTTCAATTCGCCTTCAAGCGAAACCGCAGCCACTGGAACTCCGACAATCACTGACAGTGCGGTTCCAGCTTGGCGTTGGCAATTCTTGCAATGGCACGTCACGCACATCGCTGGCTCTGCATCGACTGTGTACCGCACTGCCCCGCACAGGCATCCCCCGGTCATCGTCATTGGCACTCTCCCGTCAGCACTAACGCATCATTCAGGGTGCCTCGTCTCCTGTAAACCTCTGATTATTGGTAAATCCGCAACCATAGAGCGTGTCATCGCCCCATGTGACAGTGGCAGTGAACGGATAGGATCTATCGCTCATCCCATCGCTGCACTCACCCGGAGTAATTGCAATTTGCATCGCGCGGCCGCTCAGCTCACCCGAATATCCAAGGCCGTTATTGCCAGCGAACCGCTCCACCTCAAATGGCGTACCATCGGGCATTTCGGGCGATGAATAGTCGGCGGAACTGCCTGAAATCTCGATGTTCCAGAATGGTTCTGTACCGAGCAAAGTGAGTGTTTCATCCTTGGCAATGCCAGCATAGGGCTGAGTGTCGCGGCCGATACTGTCGCTTGGCGTGCAAGCCGCAAGCGCCGCGAAAGCGGTAACGAGAAGAGCATTTCGCATTGGCATCAACCTTTTCATTGAAAGCGGCAGAAAATCGCGACCACATGTCATTTGCCCTGCCAAGTTGCACAGCCAAACTGCGCGACGCAAGAAGCAATGGGAAAGACCGGATTAACCAAGCGCTTACGGCTTGGCGCTAAATTATAGCCCTGAGCAATCAGAGTTGGCGCCATGCAATTCCCCATTCTCCTTCAAAGTGTTCTGCTTTTCGATGCACCGATTGACATCCTCGAAGCGGCGGTGCGCGATTTTGCGCGTGTCGAGGAGATGAAAACGGGAGCTATATTTGGCGTGCCGGAGACCAGACCAGGACGCTTTTATCGCTTAGCCAACGCCGATGAACAGCTGATGCTAACCGCAGAATATGTGCACGGGCCAGCCAACGAAGGCACGTTCAAGAACGCTCTGGGATCAGCAATCACGGGTTTACTCGCCCCCGACATTCGCGACCGCATCGCAAAGACCCGCAGTCACATCATCCTTGAAGTCTCGCACACCGCACAAGGCGAAAACGAGACCGATGATGAGTCCGCTCGCGATCCCGATGCCGAGGCCAAATCATCCGAGGGCAGCGCACAGGACCTCTTTCACCGGCGGCTTGACCTACTTGCACTATTCAGTCGCATCGTGACCGATCACGCAAAGCCCTTGGCAGTGCATTGGACGCAATCCGATATGCTGCTCACTTCCGAAAAGTTTGATGAACTTGCGGCAATCGATGCGCCCGGCCCGCTCCACATCCATCCTTTCCTGTTTGGCCCGTCAGCCAAGTCCGGCGAACCAGCACATGTCGGCATTCGCACCTTTGGCGCGCGCCACTGGCTGGGCCGGGAAGTGGTTGTCAATCCCAACGTTCTGCCGTGGGCGGCAAATTTTGAGACCATACTGGCCTTCTTGCGGCTCGCCTCCTTGCCCAATGGCTATCTCATCCCAGATGGCGATACATTCGGACCGGAAGATGGCAGTTCCCTAACCCGCGTTTCTTATCGCGATGCCAGTGCTGACAAAGGCGGCGTAAGCTCGGGAAACGATGAAACTGCGTCCTATGAGCTGACCCCTCTCAGGGATGACAAGTATGGATTCGTCACCGCCGACCATTCATCGCCGTCCAGCCCCGTGAATGGCGCGCTAGCTTCAGATGTTTCTTTGGCTAAAGATCCCATCGGTCCGGCTACTCTCGAAGCGGGATTTCGCGATACCCGCAAAATGGCCGAGGCCTTAGGCGGCTTGCTCGTTAATGGGGCGCCACATTGTGCTAGCGCAGCGAGTGATGTTGACGAAGCACCACAGGCATCACCGCCACCATCAGCACCTCGCGCGATCATAGCGCCAACGCCGAGCCAGCCGGGCCAACCGACCGTTTCGGGCCGGGGATTGCGCGTCAAAGTATTCGGCCGCAAGCAAACTTAGATGCCTACAGCCGACAGTAATTTGTCCGTGTCGACCGACTATTGATGTTACGCCTTAGCGTCCGGGCGCAGCTCTTCACCATCCCCGTCTGACATTGCAATTCGCGTGCTTCCCGCATCGAAGCGCGCGTATCGGTACCGGCCGCATTTGCTGCACAGCGCGCATTCATTTGCTTCACCCAAGCGCTGTGCAATTCATCAATTGCGTCCTGATGAACTTTTCCCATCGCCTTCCAAACACCCTGGATTTCTTGCGACGCAAGTTCACGCTCAACCTTTGCTGCGTTCAGTGCCGCAGCGCCTTCAGCTTCAAATGCCTCTTTCTCTTCACGTTCAGCCGTTTCCTTAGCGCGCTTTTCCTCTAGTTCTTCACGGCGTGCTTCGGCTTCCTCGCGATCCACTTCGACACGTTCCGCGCGGATCTCATCAGCCAACAGATATGAAGCCAAAACCTCGCTCATAAACTCCAGCGACGCGGTATCATCGTCGAACTCGGCGAACAGCTTTGACCCGTCATCGGTAGGCTGGACAAAGTAATCAAAATCGCTCGTAAAGTTGCCACTCCGCCGCTTTAATTTAAATCGGTTCGCAAGCTCGCGCACGCTGCCCATCTCTGCATAAGAGCGTGCTTCATTAGCCTTCTTCTGAATCGCCGTGGGGAAATCAATGCTGAGCGTCGCGCGACAGGAAAGACGTGCACTGCCAGAACTATCTTGCGAGGTGCGTACATCGCTCAGCCGCAATCTGATCCGATCAACCGCATTTTCCAGTTCAGTCGCATCGTAGGACCCCAGCTCTTTCTGCGAATCTAGCGTTGCTTGTACTGCGAATTCCAACTCTTCTTTTAGGAGCTCATCAATGACTCGCTGCGTATCATCACTGCCGCAATCGGCGCCTCCGCCAAACAACGATCCATCGCATGCTGAAAACGCTTGGCAACTTCGGGATCCAAATCTGGAATCAG
>CAZOLE010000133.1:0-5863 GCA_964580445.1 uncultured Porphyrobacter sp. | reverse complement strand
ATCCTCTCACCCGCAATCCGGTCAACATCAACGTCGACAATGCAAAGCTCTGGCTCAAGATCAAAGCGTTCGCTTTCGACGAGCAACTGCCCCATCTCGTAGATCACGCCCTGCCCATCCCATGAAAGATCGGTGGTGCTTTCCCCATGCCCGCTGGCGGAATAAACATAGGCGCAGATCAAGCGCGAGCTCATCGAACGGCAGTGCAAATGGCGATCATCCGCCCGACCAATCGTCACCGGCGATGCTGAGACATTACACAGGATTTGCGCGCCAGCGAGCGCGGCCATTGTTCCGGGCGGGTTCGGTGCCCAAAAGTCCTCGCAAATCTCAACCCCAAAAGTGAAGCCCGGCAAATTCGCCGCAGCAAAGACCATGTCAGTGCCAAACGGCGCTTCTTCGCCATCTACATTGATCCAGAGGTCTTTGCAGCCTCGTCCATGCGCGAAATGGCGCTTCTCATAAAACTCGCGGTAATTGGGCAAGAAGCTCTTCGGGATAACACCAAGCAGTTCGCCCCCCGCAATCACCACAGCGCAATTGTAGACCTTGCTTGTGCGGCGCAGCGCCGCGCCAATCACCAGCACTGGCGTTAAATCGGCAGACGCTTCAACCACTTCGCTCACCGCGCGCTCAACGCGGTCAAGCAAAGCCTGCTGCAAATGCAGATCGTCAATCGCGTAAGAGGACAACGTCAGCTCAGGATAGATCAGCAGGTCAACATTCGCCTCATGCGCGCGCTTGGCTTCGGCAATCACACTTGCGGTGTTGTTAGCCACGTCAGCGGGCCGACATGCCGGAGTCGAGGTCGCGACCCGGACAAAGCCATGCGCGTGGCAGTCATAAAATGCGTGTGATGTGGTCGCCATGAGGCACTGAGCTCCTGAAGATATGCGCGTTTCGATAGAGCCTTTAGCGCCTTAATCGATCACTTCCTAGGGAGGCGAGCATAGCTTGGCTTTAAACGCCGACAGCGATTGCTTTGCCCGCAACGCTTGCGAAGCCGCGTTCAAAGCGCCAAATCCGTGTTCAAGGGTCAGTCAAACGATCAAGACCCACACGACACCAAAGAGAGAGACTTATGGCCGATCCCACATACACACCGCCTGAGGTTTGGACTTACGACGCCGAAAATGGCGGCCGGTTTGCGAGCATAAACCGTCCAACTGCTGGCGCGCGCGAAGAAAAAGCGCTGCCGGAAGGCGATCACCCGTTTCAACTTCACTCGCTCGGCACCCCCAACGGGGTGAAAGTGACCATCATGTTCGAGGAGCTATTGGAACTTGGACATACGGGCGCAGAATACGATGCCTACACCGTCAATATTGGCGATGGCGAGCAATTCACCAGCGGCTTTGTTGGTATCAATCCCAATTCCAAGATCCCCGCTTTGCTCGATAAAAGCGGCGACACACCGTTTCGTATTTTCGAATCGGGCGCGATCCTTGTGCATTTGGCTGAGAAATTCGGTGAGTTTCTACCGACTGACCCAGCCGCGCGTGCAGAAGCGATGAGCTGGGTGTTCTGGCAAGTAGGAACCGGCCCATTCATTGGCGGCGGCTTTGGCCACTTTTATGCCTATGCGCCGGAAAAATACGAATATCCGATCAACCGCTATTCTATGGAAACAAAGCGCATCTTTGATGTCGCGGACAAGCGGTTGGCGGAAACCCGCTTCCTTGGCGGCGATGACTACACCATCGCTGACATCGCGAATTTCCCGTGGCTCGCACCCTTTGTCGCCGGCGGAATTTACAACGATGCCAGACGCTTCTTGTCGATCGACGAATACACAAATGTTGCGCGCTGGGTTGGTGAGATTGCAGCGCGCCCTGCGGTTAAGCGGGGGCGCATCGTCAACAAAGCCTGGGGCGAAGAAGACGAGAGGCTGCTCGAACGCCATTCAGCAGCAGACTTCGAAGGCAAAAAGCTGGATTAAGCTTTCCGTTACCGCCATGTGAGAGAGGCGAACTGTGCGAATTTTCACAGGCAATTGTGGGCTGATGCCTGATTGCCGATTTTCGCCTCTTCACATTGTGAAAAGCCGCGTTATACAGCGCGCTTCTTGCTGGGGTGTAGCCAAGTGGTAAGGCAGCGGTTTTTGGTATCGCCATTCGCAGGTTCGATCCCTGCCACCCCAGCCAAGACTTTTGTTTTGTGAATCGGCATCCGCCGCTTCTTCCTCCCGACAATTCCTTCATTTCGCTTCGCTGCATTGCGGGCCGGTTCGGGCGCGCGGTCGCGCTATAACTGCCGTGGATAGAACCTGTTCGGCACGCAGCGCCGCAAGGGCGACCGCCCGCCGGCCGCAGCGGTGCGCATGAAATGCGTATGAGCGAGGCTATCGCACCCCGGAGGGGGTGCGCAAACAACAACCTCATCACTTCACATTTACATGATCGAACGGGCAATGCCTGCACGCTGAACCGCAGCAAGTCCCGCGCTTCTCATGCGCAAGCCTTGTGAAGACCACATAGCCGCTATCAGGGTCCATATAGCTCATCTCCCCGCGCGCGCAGGCTGCTTCGTGCAAAGCGTGGAATGGTGGCTCAGACATGGGCCGACAGCCTAAGCCTGCACGCTCAGGTCAGTTCAAGGGAAAACTCGATGAGGAGCTTATGGCTTGCCCGACATCGCAATGCTTTGTCCGGTGATCCATTCAGACGCTGGCGCGACCAGATAAAGCACCAACCCTGCAATATCGCGCGGTGTGCCAAGCCTACCGGCAGGCAGCTGTAACTGCTCCAACAGCGGACCAAAGTCCTCGTCCGACATATTGAGCGCTTTCTTCACCGTATCCGTCGGTACAAAGCCCGGCAAGATCGTGTTCACGCGGGTCTTTGGCCCCAACTCCATCGACAGCGTCTTGGTCATCATATTCACGCCAGCTTTCGCTGCGGAGTAATGCGCGCTGCCCGGAAATGGTTCGAGCCCGGCAAGCGAGGAGATGTTCACAATCGCGCTCTTATCGCCAAGATGCGGGACGGCGGCTTGCACACTGTAAAAGATCGAGGAGAGGTTCACAGCGATGGTCTTGTCCCACTCCGCCGGATCAAGCTCGGCCATCGGTGCGGACACCAGCGAGCCACCCGCATTGTTGACCCAAATGTCGAGCTGGCCGAATTCATCGACTGCGCGCTGAGCCAAGGCGATCATCGCATCGCGGCTGGACACGTCGGTTGCTTGTGTGATTGCTCGCCCGGTTGAGTTGGCAGAGTTGATATTCTGGGCGGTCTGTTCAATCTGATCGGTAGAGCGCGCCGCGCAAACGACATTTGCGCCAGCTTCAGCGAGCAATGTGGCGATCCCTTCGCCAATCCCCCGTCCTGCTCCAGTGACGACGGCGGTTTTTCCGGTAAGGTCGAATAGGTCTTGCATAATCACTCCCCGCAATTGGTTGGAGTGATCTAGGGTTGTCTTGGCAAGGGCGTCCACTAACCGTTCTGATTAGGGTACCATCGTCCTTTAGGGATTGCAGGATTAAGCCGCTTCTGAACGGTCCGCTTTGTCAGTGCCTTGTTCAACGTGGGCTTGTGGGCGTCCGAATAGGAAGCCTTGCAAGCAGGTGCAGCCCAAATTGAGCATGGCGTCCATTTGCTCTTCGTGTTCGATACCTTCGGCTGTCACCTCGATATCAAGTTGCTCGGCTAGCGAGACGATAGCTGTAACAACCGCTTGCGAACGAACAGAGCCTGCGGCGGCAGCTTGGACGAATTCGCGATCAATCTTGATCATCGCAAACTGCATTTTCTCGATGTAATTGAGCGAAGAATAGCCGCGCCCAAAATCATCCAACGCCAGTGAGACGCCCAAAGTTTTGAGACTCTTCAGCAGCTTCTCAAGACCGTCATCCATTTCGACGATCAATGATTCTGTAAGCTCTAGGATCAGTCGTTCTGGAGCCAGCCCGCTGGATGCCAAAGCGCTCGTCACGGTTTTCAGGAACGACGCGTTTGACAATTGCAATGTCGAGATATTGACCGTCAACTTGATATGCTCTGGCCAGTTCACAGCCTCGTGGCATGCCGATTGCAGCATCCACTCCCCGAGCCGATCAATCAGCAATGCTTCTTCAGCCACAGGGATAAACACGCCAGGTGAGACAACACCGCGCTCTGGATGAGTCCAGCGCATCAGTGCTTCATAACCCATCACGCCGCGGTCCGCCCCGGTGATGATTGGCTGATACGAAACCGAAAGTTGACCGTTTTCAAGCGCCGCGCTTAGGTCATTTTCAAGGCTCGAACGATCTTCGAGCTTTTCACGCATGGAGTCGGTGTATTCAACGCAAATGCCACGCCCACGCGCTTTGGCTTCATAGAGCGCTAAATCTGCATTGGTCATGTACCAACTAGCCGAAGCGTCTCCGGAAACTTGTGTAACACCAATAGAAGCACCGATTGAGATGTCAGAATCCTCAATCCTGAAGACTGCGCTCACATCCTGAATGATCGCGTTTGCAATTCCGATGGCATCGTCGAGCTCAGTACTCGGAGGCAGAAGCAATCCGAATTCGTCACCACCAAGACGTCCGATTTTTGCCGAAGAGCCTGACGCTTCGCTAAAGCGGGTCGCGACTTGGGCCAAAAGCTTGTCACCAATCGCATGGCCATAGACATCGTTGACCTGCTTGAACCGGTCGAGGTCAATGAACATCAAGACCGATTGCTCACCGTCGTTTTTGCTGGTGTCGATGGCTTCCTGCAAAAGGTCGCGGAAGTGATCGCGCGAGAACAGACTGGTCAAACTGTCATGCTGAGTGACATAGGTCAGCTTCGCATTGGCTTCCTTAATCGCTGCGCGACTGCGGCTAACCGTCCGTAGAATAAGTAGAGCGATGCCAAATGCCGCAACGATAAGCGCGACGAGAAGGCTTAGCAGGATCACTTGATTCTGCGCTGAGCTCAAACGTGCTTCGTTCGCTTCTTTCTCGGCTGAAAGCTTGGAAATGCGAAGGTCACGATTGGTCGCATCAAAGCGCGCACCCAGCAGCGCCTTATTCGCAGTCGCGGACAATTCGCGTGCTTCATCATCGATGCGGTGGAATGCAGAAAGGTGCTCGCCAGCGAGTTTGTATTCACCGGCCCGCCAATAGACCTTGTATGCGGTTTCATGAAAATCACGGAAGAAAGGCGAGGTCTTGGAAAGATCCTCGTTCCCAAAGGTCATTTCAAGACCGGCCCGCGCCTTGCTGTAGTCGCCGCGTGCAAGCTCAATCTGAGAGCGAACCCCATATAGGAAAGGACGCCATTCCGGAGCACCAGAATAGGCGATACGAAGCCCGCGCGCTATGGTTTCTTCGCTTGCGTCCAACTCACCTTTGAGGAACTGAGTGGATGCAATGTTGGTCAAAATCCGCGCTTCGAGCAACGGGCTTTCCATTATGCCAGCCACTTCAAGCGCTTTACCGAATTCTGCTTCGGCTTCGTTCAGACGCTCAAGCTCTTTGAGCGCATTGCCGGTGTTGTTGTGCGCTGAAAGCGTCAGCGCTTTATCTTCGGGAAACGCTTCGTTCGCCTCGCGATAATAGCGCAGGACGCGATTGTAGTCGCGCGCATCAGAATAGAGCGATCCAATATTCTGCAAAACGATCGCACGGCTGCGATCATCACCCAACGCCTTGTAGCGATCATGCGCTTTCAAGAAAAATTCGAAGGCTTCGCCATATCCGCCGGCACCGGCTTCGAAAGCCGCCTTAGAACGCAGCAAGTCAGCGTAGAGTTTGATGTCGGAGAAACTCTCTTCGGCGGTCGCAAGCGCTTTATCAATAATGCTACCGGCTTCGTCAGAGCGGTTGAGGCGCATCAGCGCTTCGGCTTCCAACCATTGCGATATCAGACGGTTCTTTAGGTCTTCATCGGAT
>CAZOLE010000132.1:0-5878 GCA_964580445.1 uncultured Porphyrobacter sp. | reverse complement strand
TGGAGCGGGCGATGCGCTCCAAAACATTTATTATAGTCAATTAAAACAACATACTAAAGGTATTGTGGTTCCTATTTGTAGGGAGGATAGTAGGGAGAAATGTAGGCAGAAATAGGAGAAATATAGTGGAAAATAGATAACACCCAGTTGCGGAATTTTTCAACTGAAATTGCGTGTTCTAAGTGGTGGGATTGAGAGCGTTGACAGCTCCACCGCTGCTCAAAAGGTTCTGGGGTACTCAGCTTGTTTTGATTGAGTGATTGAGGGTCGGTTTCGCCGACGAGCGCGTAGTCGGGCTATCCTTGATTGTCGTTGTTCCAATTCCGATTCAAGACGCTCGAAAATTGGCCAATAATCCTCACCGTACCACTCCACGAGAGTGGCGATAAGTTCAAGGCTATTTTCGAGCTCTTGATCCGAAATGACTCGACGTTTTGTCATTGGAGTAGGTTGAGATTCACAATTTATGGTCAGGCGTCATATTTCTTTGGACGAGACCAAACCAGATCCGCCTTGCCGTCATTTACAAACAGCGCCGCCCATATCGGTGCCTGAAAGCTCGGGTCATCCAGAAAGACGCTGAGATAGGGTTTGGGATCGTCGCCCTCCGACATCTTTTGACGGGCGAAACCGAGATCGCATTGACCGGTTTTTACGAAGTAATCGGGAGAGGAATCATTCTTCCTGTTCTTGTTGGGAACGATCCGAACTTTTCGGGCCATGCTCAACGTTGAGATGGTCCCTTCAAAGCCGTCTCCGATCGTGCGAAATTGTCCGATGGTAGCCATACTGGTTACTCCTCTTTTCTGGTGGATGGTTGGGATGAAGTTGCGAGCGCCTTGCGGGCCTTCTTGAAGCCGCTGTCACCAGCCATAAAGCTTGCGAGCATGAATGGGATCAGATCGGAGATATTCGCCTTATCTCCGTATGACTTCTCGTAGACGCGCGCATAGTCTTTCAAATCAGCTTGAAGATCAGGGTCGACAGCAATGCTCATTTTGACTGGCGTTTTGTCCGGTAGCGGTCCGATTTTCAGGTGGGCTGCTGGCATGGGGTTTATCCTCCGTAGGGTTGCAGGATCAGATCCTTGTTGACGATGACACGCAGGCGGTGACCTGGGCGCACAGTGATGGTGGGTTGCACATTGAGTTGGCGTGAAACGATTTGCTGGCCTGCTTGGTTGATTGTCCGCTGACCGCCATCACGAAGCGCCTCAAGCAAGTCACTATCATTTGTGTCTCGCCCAAGCTCCGACGCGACGGACAAAATTGATGACAAGATTGCTGCTTGGAAAATCTGGAAAGTGTGGTTATTGACCCGGTCCCTAAGACCAGCGCCGCCGCTCAAATCCGCTCCCGGCAAATTCTCCAGCGTCATCGATGTGCCATCCGGCATGATGATCCGGTTCCAGGCAACCAATGCGCGCGATTGTCCGAACGCGATCACGCTATCGTAGCGACCGAGCAATCTGGCGCCTTGCGGGATCAACAAATGATCGCCGGTTGGTGTGTCGTAAACATTCTCTGTGACTTGAGCGATGACTTGCCCAGGCAGATCAGAATTCAATCCAGTTACAAGGCTGGCCGGAATAATGGTACCAGCCATGACCTGAAACGGAGATATCGGTGTTTGCAGTCGATGAGGATTGTAAATCTCAGCATCTACTTCCGCGCCTAAGAAAGCTTGCTTGCGATCCTGTCCATTCGGATCGTTGCCAGTCTGAATTGGCTGCAGCGCCGGCGACTGATCTGCAAGCGTCAATTGAGCAAGCTGTTGAAGACTGCCCGGCGGCGCACTCGCGCTGGCCTGTTGGGGCGATGAACCGGCACTTCTTGTGTTTTCAATGAAGAAGAGCGGAGAGTCGGCTGATGTTGGTTGCTGTGTTTGCTGGTTCTGCTGATAAGCCGGGCTTGATGAAACGGTTGGTCGAGGCGTCCCCTGAAAGCGGAACTGATTATCCGCTGGGGGCGGCTCAGACTCCCGTCCTAAAATTGCAAATCCAAGGTCGCCGGGAAGCGGCGGTCCAAGTCGAGGCGGAACTTCATCGTACTTAGTTGGTAATGCGGAAAGTTCGGGCGGCAAAACTCGATTGGTGGTGTTGTAGAGTTCTGTGGCAGCTTCGGCCGCAGCAGTGTCGTCATCGCGAAATGCGACCGCCATGGAGCCGAATACCAACAACGCCCCTGCGCCCACGACGCACATAAGAGCATTTCGATTGAAGCGCCTTACCGGACGAGGTTTTGCGCGGAGTGTCAGCTCTTCCTGGGGCGTTGTTGTATCAGACATATCAGTCTCCGATTAAAGTCCTGCGAGCTCTGTTTAAGCGCCCCGTGTACGGATAATTCGCACCACTTCTTGGTCACGCTCACCAAGACGCAGCTCCGCTGCTGCGAACAAACGATCGACGATGTAGTAAGAGCCATTCACACGGTAGTTGACGAGTTGGCTGTCACCGTTGCGCCCAACCACGAACAAGGGCGGCGCTTCTCCCTGATCAAGGCGGCCCGGAAACTGAATGAATACTTTGCGACCATCATCAAATGCGCGAAGTGGACGCCAGTGCGGGTCATCACCGTCGATTTCATATCGGAAGTTCAGACGGTCCAACTGCATGCCTCTTTCGACGGGTTGGCGTGTACGTGCGCGTGCGCTTCTGGATCGGTCGCGGCGGATAGCAAGCTCATCATTGGGGTAACGCCAGGAGACCGCCGCCATATAGGTTTCGCGGTAAGACTGAAGTTCGATGTGATAAGTCCGCATCGATGTTGTGATGAGAAGGTTCGTTGTTCGACCCGCTGCGCGAGGTTTGATCAGGATATGAACTTGTTCGCTCTCGCCTGAGCCGGATACCGTGTCGCCAACAATCCAATTGAGGGTATCGCCTGCTGATACAGACATGAGTTCTTCGCCCGGCTGCAGTGCAATGTCGGTGACCTGATCTGGCGCGGCATAGACCTGATAAAGAGCGCCCAATGTGAACGGGTAAATCTGAATAGCATTGATGAAGTTGGATTCATCGGGTTCGATTGCGGCAGATGCATTCGCCTGATCGATTGCGAGGTCTGGTTTAAGGCGCGGGGCTTCCGCCATAGCGCGATCTGTTACGGGCTTTAGTTGTCCCGCCATCGCAATGGGTTCGATGCGCTCCATGATAAGCGGCTCAACCTGGGTGTTTTCTGCGAGATAAACCGCCTCGATAAACTCAGACTCATCAACCTCATCGAGCACAAAGTTCTCATAGCCAGGTTGCAGCGTGGTACATGCGCCAAGGCTTGTAAGGGCGATTATAAAACTAAGATTGCGGAACATGGGTTACTCTCCTTGGATCAGGTCTGTTGACCAGTTAATGCCGTGGACGTAGACTCCGAGCGGGTTCTTATGCAGCGTCGCCTCGTCGCGTGGCGGATTGATTGTGATGGTTAGAACGGCGGTGAACGTGTTCGTTCCTTGCAGAACATTGTCGCGATAACGGGTCTCGCGCCATCGAACGTCGAAACTGTCAGATGACGAACGAACAATGCTTGCGATGTCTACCGATACAGAACGATGGCCTACATCTTCGAACGGGTCATTGGTCCGCGCATACTCAGTGAGCATTTGCGCGCCTTGATCGGTGGTGAAGTTGTAAGCGTCCAGCCAATTTTGGCGAAGTACAATATCGTCGAGGGAAACGGACCGCACCTTCTTGATGAACTCTGCCAAGTGAAATGCGACTTGTGCATCTGTCGGTTCATACTCTCTAATTGTCGGTGCGATTGCGCGCACTGCGCCGGTTGGTTCTATTTCGACAACGTAAGGCGTAATGCGGCTTTGGCTCGCACTCTGGATATAGGCAACGCACATCACGGCGCTTAGGATCAGGCATCCAATAGCCATGAGGCGCCAGTTCTTCGCTTGGACGCGTGCGGACCCTATCCGGTCATCCCAAACTTGCCCGGCCCGTTGATAAGGCGTGGTCGCTGCTTCCGTCCGCCCATAGGCATGTTCAGATCTCTTCCAGAACATTGTTCTTACTCCTCATCCTGTTTGATACTGGGGCTTGCGTCGCCGCCGCCGCCGCGCGAACCCGCCAAAACGGACTGACCGGCGGTTGCTGCGTCACGGTTCCTTTGCTGGGACTTGGCGCGTCTGGCCCAATCAGGCGATCCGGTTTTAGACGCGGCTTGGCTTGCACCTGATGCAGCACCTCCAACGCCGCCATTGATCGATCCACCTGTCGCCGCGAAGGCTGTGCGGCCGCCGCCTTGGAATGATTGCTTGACGCTATCTGTGGCTTTGCCAATTGAGCGCTTTGCTTTGTCGACAACTGTCCCAGCGCCGGCCTGTGCAACGGCGCTTACCCCGGCAATGGCACCCTTTGCGCCAGTGGCGCCGGACGCTGCTTTTCCCAGTGAGAAGGCTGCGCCAGCACCTCCCGTGAGCGAGGCTCCGGCTTTGATCGCGCTTCCAGACCCGCCGACGACAGCTTTTCCAGCCGACACCGCCCCGGCGCCTCCGACGACGGCACCAGCGCCAACACCGATTGCCGTGCCGACGGCAGCACCCGCTCCGAGTTGAGGGGCGCCTGAAACAAGACCCGTCGCAATTCCAGGACCGAACAGGCCAAGAGCAAGTAGCGCCATAGATGCGAGGATAACTGAGCCAGCGTCTTCAAGGTCGACGTCGCCAGGCGTAAACCCTGACGTGACCTGACCGAACAGTGTCGATCCGATACCGACAATTATCGCCAACACCATGAGTTTGACGCCGGAGGCTATGACATTGCCCAGCACCCGTTCAGCCAGGAATGAGGTTTTGTTCCAGAGTGCAAATGGTATGAGAACAAAACCTGCGAGGGTTGTGAGTTTGAACTCGATGACTGTCACGAAGAGCTGGATGGCAAGAAAGAAAAACGCGAACAGTGTGATCAACCAAGCCAGAAACAGAATACCAATCGTTACGATGTTGACGAAGAACGCGATTGGACCCGTGAGGTTGTTGATCTCTGTCAGTAAAGGGTGTGCTGCTTGAAACCCGGTATTTGCGATAAAGCCAGGACGCAGAAGATCAGCAGCAGTCAACGTGCCGCCTGTTGCGTTGAGACCTAGCTGTCCGAAACTTCGGAAAATGATGTCGGCCAGCAATGGAAAATTGTTTAGAAGAAGTGCGAAAAATCCAACAAACAAAACCTTCTTTAGAAAAGCGGCTGGAAAACTTTCAATTGATCCGTATGCCCAAAACAGACCTGCGAGCACGATATCTATTGTGACAATCGCAGTTGTGAGGAACGCAACATTCGGCGCAAGCAAACCAAACCCGCTATCGATAAAGAGCGTGAAGGTCGCTAGAAACTGATCAATAATCCCGAGGTCTTCCATGCTTGCCTCCTAGTTTCGCGTGTACGCCGATGGCTCGCCCACGAATCGTTCAAGCCGAACGGGGCCCTGGCGTTCAATTTCAAGTCTGCGCGCGCGTTCCAACGCTTCCGCTCTGAATTGCGCCGCCATCAGTTCTTGAATTTGCATGTTCTGTTTGGCGTTGAGAGCCGCAATCTGATTACCGGCCTGCGTTGCTGATAGACCGCCAGCAGCTGTGGCGCTCGCACCCAAGAGATGATCAAGCATTGTGGTGTCGGCGCGAACAGTCGTGATAATTTGCGATTGCATGAGCAACGCATCGTGGAAGCCGGAACGGGAAATTTCCCATTGAGCTTCAGCGTTCTGCGCAATCTCCGAGTTATTGAAAGTTTCGTATTCTTCCGGATAAGTCGTTTGGAAGATGCGGTCAGTTTCTTCTATGCGATAAGAAATAGCATTGGCGCTATCTAGCAGTGCGGCGATTTCGTTGAGGAGGCGTGTCAGTTCGGCCTGTGCATTGAAATCGAGGTTTGCGAGGTTTT
>CAZOLE010000131.1:0-5892 GCA_964580445.1 uncultured Porphyrobacter sp. | reverse complement strand
CTGCTCGGCGACCTGATCTCGGGCCACGCCGACGCGCGCCTGCTCGTCGCGTTCTTCGGGCAATTCGATTGTCGCAGCTAAATTGTGCGGCGCATCAGCGATCGCGTTTTTCGAAAAGACGAGCGCGAAGTTGAACCCCATGCTCTCCCAATCGATCTCGCGCGTGTTGGCGATGCGGGCCGTGCGTTCGGTCCCCAGCACCGCGAATGTGATCATATCACCCACTTCCAGGTCCACAGCATCGGCGAAGTCTTTTGGGATAGACACTTGCGGTTCGCCAGTGTGGTTTGCGCTCCACCATTCGCCTTCGATCAGGCGATTGCCTTGTGGGATTTCGTCGGCATAGGTCAGCGCTCGCTCGCCATTGAGGATCCACGCGCCTTCTGGCCTTTCTTCCAGATCGGCGACGCGTTGCATGTTATCCTCGGGCCCATATGCGAGGACAGCGCCGCGCAAGGTCGGCACGGTGCGAATGCCCGCGTTGGGGAAGTCTGCCCGAACAAGATCGGAAAAGCGGGTTTCTTGATCGACGGGCACGTCGAGTACGAAATAGTCCGGTGCCTCTTGTGGCACACGGCTTTGGATATTGCCATCAAGCGCACTTTGAACCGCAGCGAGGAGCACAAAGGCAGCCAGCCCAAACCCGAGCGCTGTGACTAGTGAGCCAGTTGGAGCGCCGGGACGGTGAATGTTCGACAAAGCGCTTCGTAAGACCGGGTTGGACGGGCGAGGAATGCGGCGCGCGATGATCTTTATGACAAGCCCAAGGATAGCCAAGGCAGCAAGCGCCAAAGCCGCGCCAAGCAGGAAACCACCAGACAGCAATGGTTGGTCAGTCGTCAGGATCGCGACGGCGCAAATCGCGACCAAACCAATGGCGGTTGCCAAGAGCGCCTTCCAATCGCGTGCCAGCGGCACGATCCGACTGCGCATCAAAGCCATCGCGGGGAAGCTGCGCGCGCGCAGCAAGGGCGTCGCGGCAAAAGCAAATGCGACCAGCAATCCATAAGTTGCCGCAAGCAGAAGGGGCGCGGGCTCAATCACAAATCCGCTTTCAACCGGAAGCAAACCTTGCAAAGCAGTACCAAGTAAGGGGGTGACCAGCACCCCGGTTGCAAGGCCTAAAGCGCTGCCGATCACCGCCGCTACCGCAATTTGCAGCGCGTAAATTCGCACGATGTCGCGCGAGGACGCGCCAAGAACCTTAAGCGTTGCGATCCCGTTGCGCCGCGCGTCGAGATAAGATGCGACACCGCCCGCGATCCCAATTCCGGCGATCACCAAAGCCGCCAAACCAACAAGGGTGAGAAAATCACTCATTTGCCGGACAAACCGATCTGCACCGGGTGAAGCGCGATCACGATCTCGAAAGTCGAACCCGGCGCTTGGGAATACTTCGGTCAGTTCCCTTTCGACCGCTTCTGTATCGCGCTCTGGATCGTTAAAGGCGATCCGGGTCTTGCTTTGATAAAGAGATCCCGGCGCGATCAATCCTGCCTCTTGCGGGACATCCTTTGCGACGATGATCGTCGGGCCAAGCTGAAAGCCTTCAGAAAGACGGTCGGGCTCCTTGTCGATAATGCCGGCGGCTGTGAGAGAAACAGTGCCAACTTTGAACGTGTCGCCGACCTTTATGTCGAGCCGGTCCATCGCCCCTTTGGCCAGCCACGCATCTTTGCCTTTCGGCGCGGTCGTGCTGGTCCCATCAACCAAGGTCAAGTCGCCATAAAGCGGCCATTTGGCATCGACCGCTTTCAACTCAATCGGTGCGGCATTGTCTGATGTTGTGGCCATTGCTTGTAAGCGGAAGCCGCCTGAAATCTCGCCATACTTGGACAGCGCCTCGCGTTCTTCATCAGAGAGGTCGCGTTGCCAGACTTCGACTTCTAGATCGCCGCCCAGTAGTTCTTGCCCGCTGGTTTCAAGCTCGCGTTCAATAGCGGCGGTAAGCGTGCCAATCGCGGCGAGTGCGGCAGTGCCTAGGAATATGCAGACCAGTAGCAAGCGCAGCCCGCGAAAGCGCGCATTGAGATCGCGGCGCGCTATATTCCAAGCTCCGCTCCAGCCTAGGCCTTGCGCAGTGCTCACTCAGCCGCCTCGCTGGAGCTTGTGTCAGTCCTAGTGTCGGACACGATAAGGCCATCGCCCATTGTTAGCACGCGTTCGCATTTCTCCGCGAGGCTGCGATCATGAGTGATAATTAGCAAGGTCGCGCCGGTTTCCGCGCGGCGGGCGAATAGCAGTTCAACGATCTCTTCGCCGGTGGTCACATCGAGATTGCCGGTTGGCTCGTCCGCGAAAATCAAATCTGGGCGCGGAGCAGTTGCGCGGGCGATGGCGACACGTTGTTGCTCACCGCCCGAAAGCTGTGTTGGGTAATGTCCAGTGCGATGACCAAGGCCAACCGCCTCAAGCTCCGCAATAGAGCGTGGTTGCGCATCCTTTGCCCCTGCTAACTCCATGGGCGTCGCGACGTTTTCCGCAGCGGTCATTGTTGGGAGCAAATGGAACGCTTGAAGCACAATGCCGATGCGACCACGGCGTGCGGCGGCCAATCCGTCTTCGTCGAGGCGGGAGAAGTCCTGTCCCGCGACAGTCAGGCTGCCACCGCTTGCGCGCTCCAGTCCCGATAGCACCGCCATAAGCGAGCTTTTTCCTGAGCCAGAAGGGCCAAGCAGAGCGACCACTTCGCCGTGCGCGATGTCGAGATCGATCCCGCGCAGGATATCGACCGGCGCATCACCGCTTCCAAGGGTGAGGGTGAGGCCACGAGCGCTGACTGCGAGGTCGGCATTGGGTGCGAGCGGTGTAGATGTTGAGCTTGTCACGGAAACCAGATGGGATAGGGGTACGTTGCAAACAAGTACGGATTGAGGAAACTGGCAGATGAATTGTGGTGTTTGGTCGAAACGCGCGAAACTCTCAGTGGTTTCTGCATTTTCGATTGTTTTGGCAGCATGCGGGAACGGCGAAGAAGCGACGACCGGCAAAGGTCCAGAAGTGAGCGGCGTTGACGATGTGCTCGAAGCGTCGATCCCGGTCGTGGGACCAGAGCGGCGCATTCTGGCGTTTGGGGACAGCCTCTTCGCTGGTTATGGCCTCAAAGACTCCGCCGGAGACAGTTATCCGACAAAGCTCGAAGCAGCCCTGCGCGCGAAAGGCGTCAACGCTCGGATCACCAATGCCGCGGTGTCAGGAGATACCACTGGTGCGGGGCGACAACGCCTTGTTTTCGTTCTGGACGCGCAAAAACAAAAGCCGGACCTCTTCATTCTTGAATTGGGGGGCAACGACTTTTTGCGGCAGGTCAAACCCGAAGAAGCGCGTGAAAACTTCATCGCGATCATGGATGAGCTGAAAAAGCGTGAAATTCCCGTGCTGATTATGGGAATGCGCGCGCCGCCGAACCTTGGGCCGGAATATCAAGGCGCCTTTGACGCCATCTATCCCGAGCTTGCCGAAACCTATGACGCGCAGCTGATCCCGTTCTGGTTGGAGAGCATTTACGAGGACCCAAGCCTATTCCAAGGCGATCGCATTCACCCAACGGCAGAAGGAATCGAAGCGCTGGTCACGGCGACCTTGGAACCGGTGAAAGCCGCGATCCCTGAAGCAGAGGAAACTGAGGGGGCAGGGAGCTAAAGCCGCTCCAATGCCCCGCCGCTCACACGCCAGATGGCGGCTTCAGCTTTAATCTCCGCAAAGGGCGCCAACTCAGTTCCTGTCAACCAGACTTGCGCTTTGCCAGCACGCAGCCGCTTGAACAGCTCAGCGCGGCGCACCGGGTCAAGATGCGCGGCCACCTCGTCCAGTAAGAGTACACTTGGCCGCCCGGATGACGCCAAGACGCCATGCGCCAGTGTGATGGCGATCAGCATCGCCTTTTGCTCGCCGGTTGAACAGCTCGCCGCTGACTGACCGGATGAAGCCATCACCACTTCCAACTCATCACGGTGTGGACCGGAAAGCGCTCGCCCAGCAGCACGGTCGCGTGGCCGTTCGCGGGCAAACATTGCCAGCAAGTCGGACACATCGGACGGGCCGCCTGCGCAGTATTTCAGGATTGGGCGGGCAAAAGGCTCTGGGGGAAGGGCGGATAATTCCTCGGCCAACAGATCAACTAAACGCGCACGGTTCTGGGTGACGACCGCGCCATGCTGCGCGGCCTGCGCTTCGATAGCGTCCAGCCAATGCGCATCTCCGCGCGTCTCCAGTAGTCGGTTGCGTTCCCGCAGCGCATTCTCAAGCGCGCTGACGCTTTTGGCGTGCATTGGCTCAACCGCGAGCGTCATGCGATCAACAAACCGCCGCCGCGCACCTGCGCTATCGGTGAAGAGGCCATCCATCGCAGGAGTGAGCCAAGAGACTGCATGCCATTCGGACAAGGTGCTAGCGCTCGCTTCTGCTCCGTTGATCCGCACAAGCCGGCGGGTGGGGCGTTCTACCTCGGTGTAGCTGCCGATCCGTGCAGAGACTTGTCCTTGCTCGATCAGGCTTGCCCCAATTGCAAACGCGCCCGTCTCCTCGTTGCCGGGATGCGTGCGCGCAAGGTCAGACAAGGGCGCGCGCCGCAATCCGCGTCCGGGGCTGAGTAGAGAAAGCGCTTCTAGTACATTTGTCTTTCCCGCCCCGTTCTCGCCGACAAGCAGGTTGAAATGCGCGGTTTCGCCAAGCTCACTTGCGGCATGATTGCGGAAGTTCTGAAGAGTGATCTTGGAAAGCGCCATGGGTCAATTCAGCGTTAGCATGCGTTTGTGTCAGAGCCATAAAAAACACCAATCCTAATATATGGGGAAAAATCCCAATCTTTCGGAATGGTGAACAAAGGGTAAGTTTACATTTTGATACGAAATGGCGGAATTCTGCGGTTTTTCGAGTTTGGCACGGCTCCTGCAGTGTTGTTGGCATCCCCAGGGAATAACCCAAAGGGAAACGAAACAGACCCAACAGGAGACCAAATCATGACTGCCAACTTCGCCAACCGCTTCGCTTCTGCCGCTCTCTCAGTGATCTTCACCGCAGCCGTTTTCGCTTACACGATCATCCCTGCCAGCCCTTCACTGATGGCTTAATCGCAACCAACCCCGCATCAAAACAAAGGACCCCCGCCATGTTTGGAACAGAAACCACAACCCGCCTGTTCGCCGCCGCACTCTCCGTCGTCGTATCAGCTGCTTGCTTCGCTTACACAATCATCCCGGCCAGCCCGAACCTGATTGCTTGAGCATCCCAACACATTACGCACATATCGAAAGGACTAAGAACAATGACATTCGCAACTGACATGGGCTCAAAGCTGTTTGCCGCAGCCGCTGCTCTGGTCATCACCTCCGCAGCGATGGCAACCGCCATCCTCCCAGCAACTCCAGCCGCTTCGATCCTCGTTGGAGGTGTAGCATGAGCCGTTTGAAGAAAACCTCAGGATCGCCTTCGCCGCGCGGCAGCTTCCGCTTGGACAAGCACGATGCCAAATTGGCCGGCGTATGCGGCGGGATCGCCAACTACACCAATATCGACCCTGTCATGGTTCGCATTGGCTTTGTAATCGGCGGCTTTGTAAGCCTCGGCACAGCAGCGATTGTCTACGCAGCGATTGCACTCATCGCAGACTGAACCCGCACAGCACCGACAGCCGACCCGGTTGGTGAAGGGTGGCTGCGCGGCCTTCAGATTGAAAAACCGGGAGGGGCTTGCGGCCCCCCCTTTTTTTGGTGCAGATTGGAAATCCGACGATCAAACAGACGTTCGGCAAACGACCCATTTGCGGACACGCCAGGGAAACATCACCTCAGTGGGCAGGCACTGACACCGCTGTCTCCAACAGCGCCGCCCCAAATGCGGCAAATTATCAAGTTCACCAATTGAACAGGCACATAAATCGCGTCCTAGAGA
>CAZOLE010000130.1:0-5921 GCA_964580445.1 uncultured Porphyrobacter sp. | reverse complement strand
GATATCCTTGCAACCGCCAAAGGCATTGGCGGCGGCTTCCCGCTGGGCGCCATGATCGCAACTGAGAAAGCCGCGCGCGGCATGACCTTTGGCACGCATGGCTCGACCTATGGTGGCAATCCGCTCGCCATGGCTGCGGGTAGCGCGGTGATGGATGCTGTGGCGAATGAGGAATTCCTCGCTAGCGTGCGCGACAAAGGCGAGCGGATGCGTTCGCGGTTGGAGCAGTTCATCGGAAACTATCCTGAGCTGTTCGACTTTGTCCGTGGCACAGGTCTGATGCTGGGTGTCCGCATGAAGGTCGAAAGCCGTCCTTTCTTCGTCCATCTGCGCGACAACCACCAATTGCTAACAGTGGCAGCTGGTGATCAGACCTTGCGCCTGCTTCCACCATTGGTGATCGACGATGCAGAGATCGACGAGTTCTTCGACAAGCTCTCCGCGGGCGCAGCAAGTTTCGCTGCACCAGAGGCGGCGTGATGGCGCATCAGCATTTTCTCGACCTCAGCGATGCTGGGGCAGACACGATTGCGGCAATGATCAACGACGCGATTGACCGCAAAGCCGTTCGCGCGAACTGGCCCAAGGGCAAAGCGGATGCCGATAAGCCGCTTGAGGGGCGCGTCTTGGCGCTGGTGTTTGAGAAGAACTCCACCCGGACCCGTGTCAGTTTTGACATTGCTATGCGGCAATTGGGTGGGACTGTGTTGATCCTCGATTCTGCATCTAGCCAGCTGGGGCGTGGAGAGACAATCGCGGATACTGCGCGGGTGCTAAGCCGGATGGTCGATGCGATTATGCTGCGTACTGACGACCATGCCAAGATTGAGGAGATGGCGCGCCATGCGACTGTTCCGGTGATCAATGGGCTTACTGACCGCTCGCACCCATGCCAGATTGTTGCGGACCTGCTCACTATGATTGAGCATGGCAAGGCTTTGCCCGGGCTCGAAGTCGCTTGGTTGGGCGATGGCAACAACGTGCTGCATTCGATTCTTGAAGCGGCCGGGTTGATGAAATTCAACGTCCGCGTCGCAACACCGGCCGGGTTCGAACCGGATTCCAGTTTGGTTGAGCAAGCGCGGCTTGGCGGAGCGAAGGTCACTCTAACCTATGACGCGGCCGAAGCGGCGCGCGGCGCAGATGTACTTGTTACCGACACCTGGATTTCGATGGGGCAGGCCGATGCCGATGAAAAGAAGGCCGCGATGGCCCCTTATCAGGTCAATGCGTCATTGATGGCTGAGGCAAGGGACGATGCGATTTTCCTGCATTGCCTTCCCGCGCATGTTGGCGATGAGGTGAGCGAAGACGTGTTTGAAGGCCCGCAATCGGTTGTCTTCGACGAAGCGGAAAACCGTATCCACGCACAAAAATCGGTGTTGCTCTGGTGCTTTAACAAGCTCGCAAAGGATGCGTGAGGAGCCGCCTCTTACTCTAGGCGTTTCGCACTCCCATATGGCCCTGTATGGCAAATTCCGCGCAAACCGATACCGATACTGAAACCTTAGCCGATAAGCTGCTCGGCTTCACATTGCCTGCGCGCAGTGCGCGCGGGCGTGTGGTGCGATTGGATGGTGTGCTCGATGACGTGCTTGCGGCGCATAATTATCCTGCGCCGGTCAAGCATCTGCTGAGCGAGGCGTTGGTCTTGGGTGGGTTGATGGGGGGGTTGCTGAAAGGCGAGACCGGTCAACTCACCATGCAAGCGCAAACCAAATCGGGGCCGGTGCAATTGCTGGTGTGTGATTATCGCACGGGCGAAATGCGCGGTTATGCTGAGTTTGATGCAGCTGCAATCGACGCGCTGGGCGCGAACCCGGCGCTCTCGGCTCTGTTTGGTGAGGGTTATCTTGGGATCACATTTGAGACCGGTGCGGACAAGAGATATCAAGGGATCGTCCCGCTCGAAGGGGATACGCTGGCGCAGGCTTGCGAGAACTACTTCATGCAGTCTGAATAGGTGCCCACATTGATCCGCTTTGCCAGCCGTGCAGCGGGCGCAGGCGGGGTCGCAGCGGGGCTGTTGGTGCAGCATCTGGCGGATGGGGAAGAAGGGCGCGAGCGTTTGCATGTCCGGCAGGATCATCCTGATTGGGAGCATGTCGCGACGCTTGCTGGAACTCTCAGCCACGAAGAGCTGCTTGATTCAGCCCTGTCGATGGAGGCACTGGTTTGGCGGTTGTTCCATGAGGAGGATCAGATATTGATCCAGCCGGGCGCTCAATTGTCGCGTGGTTGTCGCTGTTCGGCGGACTACTACGATCAAGTGATCGCGCGCTTTCCGGCCGAGGAACAAAACGCTATGCGCGATGAAAGCGGAGTGATCCGTGTTGATTGTGCCTTCTGTTCGAAGCAGTTTGCACTCGCAATCTAACGCTTTGCCGCCGTTAACGAACGCTTCATCCCTAAAAGTGCAGTATTCTCTCGGTTTACACGCATCTGCGTGTTCAGGAGCTTTTATGAAACGCATGGTGCAAACATTGCTTGGAGGATTGGGTGTGGCCGCCCTAGGAGGGGCCGTGGTCTTTGCGTTGAACACGCCAGCGCTCGCACAAAGCGACCAGCTCACGATGCTCACAAACCTCGCAAAGGGCGAGTGGACGGTTAAATTTCGGGATGGCTCTCCGTCTCGCAAAATTTGCCTGCGCAGCGGGACCGAGCTTATTCAGCTCAAACACCGGGCGGGCAATTGTAATCGCTTTGTTGTCGAAGACGGCTCTTCCAAAGTCACCGTGCAATACACTTGCCCTGGCGATGGCTATGGTCGCACAAATGTGCGCCGCGAGACCGCCTCGCTGGTACAAATTCAAAGCGAAGGATATGCCTCTGGTGCTCCGTTCCAGATGAGCGGTGAAGCGCGGCGGACCGGCAGCTGCTGACATTTTGAGAGTTAGCGGATTGCGTTGTGTGTCTGGCGGGGTAAGCCAGCGCTATGACACGAAAATCACCTGACAAAGCGAAGCCGGTCGCCGTAGTCTTGCTCTCCGGCGGTCTGGATTCAATGGTTACGGCTGCAATCGCGCAGGAACGAGGGTTTCGGGTGCGTGCTCTGACTGTGGATTATGGTCAGCGCCATCGGCTCGAGTTGGAATCGGCGAAGCGGATTGCCGAATGTTTGCAGTTGGAAAGTCAGGCTCAGATCGCGCTTGATTTGCGTGCTTTTGGCGGATCTGCGCTTACCGATGCAATTGATGTTCCGAAGGGTGGGGTCGGAAACGACATCCCTGTGACTTATGTGCCGGCCCGCAATCTCGTCTTTCTTGCCCTGACAACAGCCTGCGCGGAAGCAGCTGGATCAGCCGACGTTTTTATCGGCGTGAACGCTCTCGATTACTCGGGCTATCCCGATTGCCGTCCTGAGTTCATCGCGAGCTTTACGGAAACGGCTCGGCTTGGCACCAAAGCGGGCGTTGAAGGCACTCCATTTGCTGTGCACACTCCCCTGCAAGAAATGAGCAAAGCCGATATTGCGCGCGAGTGCGAAAGGCTTGGGCTTGATCCCGCTTGGAGCTGGTCTTGCTACGATCCGACACCAGAAGCGCAAGCCTGTGGCCTGTGTGATTCATGTCGCCTACGCAAAAAGGGTTTTGCCGAAGCGGAAATTACCGATAGCACTGTCTATGCCGAGTGATTGGCTACGGATATGATCCGCATCGACGCAGGATCGCGAGCATTGGGAGCGGCGTTTGTCCGAAGAACTTAAGGCCCAGTCTGGGGCGGATGATCAGCCCGTTCCAGCTTACAGCTGGTATGCGCTTGGCGTTCTGGTAATTGTCTATGTCCTGAATTTTGTCGACCGACAGATTCTCGCGATTCTAGCCAATGATATCAAAGCCGATTTGGGGGTCGACGATGCCTATATCGGCTTTCTCTACGGGACTGCTTTCGCAGTTTTCTATTCGCTGTTTGGGATCCCACTAGGGAAGCTCGCTGATAGCTGGAAAAGGATCCGCTTGCTCGCGATTGGTCTGACTCTGTGGTCGAGTATGACGGCCTTGTCCGGTCTCGCGAAGAACCCTGTGACCTTGGCCGTGGCGCGGATGGGCGTGGGTGTCGGCGAAGCTACGGCAAGCCCGTCGGCCTATTCGCTGATCTCGGATTGGTTTCCGGCTCGCATTCGCGCAACCGCGCTCGCCATTTATTCGTCCGGACTTTACATCGGTGGCGGTCTATCGCTGTTTATCGGTGCGTATATCGTTGACGCTTGGAACGCTGCTTACCCAGGCGGCGGCCCCGGCGGGATCGTTGGGTGGCAAGCTGCGTTTCTGTCCGTCGGAATTCCCGGACTTCTGCTGGCCCTATTGGTCATGACGTTGAAAGAGCCAGTACGCGGCGCCATTGACGGGATTGTAACGCCCGAAGACCCCAAGCCATTCAACGGCTTCTTCAAGGAGCTGGTGCAGGTCATCCCTCCATTCACGATTTTCGGTGCGGCGCAGCGCGGGCCCCGGGCACTGGCACTCAACCTTGTTGGCCTTGTTGGCTTTGCTATTTTGGCGCTCGTCCTTTCGATCCTAGTGCCGGCTTCGTCAAATGTGATCACCGGGTTTTCCGACGGATCGTTCGCCGTCTCTGACCAATGGCTGTTTCTTGGGATTGGCTATTATGCCGTTTACAGTTGGGCGGTCGGCTTGAGAACACGCGATTTGCCCACCTTTAAGCTGACATGGGGATCACCCGCTTTCCTAACCGTTATTCTCGGATACGGGATGGTGGCGCTTATCGGGTATACGAACTCGGGGCTCGGGCCCGCCTATGCGGAAAGAGGATTGGGGCTGACGAAATCGGAGATCGCATGGTGGCTGGGAGCTCCCGGTGCTGCCGCTGGGTTTATGGGCGTGATCTTTGGCGGCCGCATGGGAGATTGGCTATTGGAACGGCGGGCCGATGGCCGAGTACTCGTCGTGATGTTCGGTCTGGTGACCCCGGCGCCCATGATCTATTTCGCGTTCACGACAGCGGACACGACGGTCTTCTACATCACTAGTTTCTTTGCCAATATGCTGAGCGCCTCGGCACTAGGAGCGGCTGCGGCGTCTAGCCAGTCGCTGGTTCTGCCAAGGATGCGTGGTGTTGCTACGGCAACCTTCTTCTTGTCTACCACCCTCATTGGGCTGGGGATCGGACCGTTCACGGCGGGCTATATATCCACCGTGAACAATGGAGATCTTGCGAGTGGCGTACTTTCAACGCTCGTTTTCGTGCCGATTGGGATTGTCTTGTTAATCGCTGCGATCAAGCTTGTGCCCAAGGCTTCCGCGAATGTCATTGAGCGCGCGCGAGCGGCAGGCGAAAACGTAGAAAGCACCTAAGACAGCACCACGGACTGCGTCCCGCGCATAGAATCGGTACGGCGGGTGAGTGTTAGCAGCTCCCACTGCATCACATACACCGTCCCTGCTTTGCTCGTTGATGCTGATATCTCCGGGTAGGCCCAACACTTCGAGTGGCAAATTATCTAACGCCGGGTCGCAAGTGCCCGCCAAAGCGATGGCCACGATTGTTCCATAGCAGGCAAGAAAAAAGGGCCGGATCGCTCCGGCCCTTCTTCACATTCTGTTGCTTAGAAAGCTAACTTAGAAGCCCGAACCCGGACCATAAGTTACTTCCACGCGTCGGTTTTCGAGCTCACGAACACCGTCTGCTGTCGCTTTACGTGGACTAGATTCGCCGAACGCTTGAGCGCCGATCTTCGAAGCAGGAATACCACGGCCAGCAAGGTACGTCGTCACAGATTCGTTACGACGCTCAGACAGTCCGATGTTGTACTGCACGTTACCCGAACGGTCAGCGTGACCGGCAAGCATTACGTTTGCCGAACCACAGTTTGCGTAGGCCGTCACAGCGCTATCCAAGATTGTAGCAGCTTCAGGCGTAATTGCCGACTGATCCCAATCGAAGAAGACGATGTATGGACC
>CAZOLE010000129.1:0-5942 GCA_964580445.1 uncultured Porphyrobacter sp. | reverse complement strand
GGGAGTGCCGGGGAAAATACCCAAGCCGTGAGTGACGAGGGTGCGGCAAACCGCGAAAGACCCCGTTATTCAAGCGCGAACAACCTAGCGACTGGGGCTAGACGGCAATCGTGCCTATATTGGCGAAGCACGAAACAAAGGAAGAGCACCCTCATGCCCGGTATCTGGCAAATGGTAATTATCGCACTGGTCATTCTGATCCTGTTTGGCGGCGGAAAAATCGCCGGCATGATGGGCGAGATGGGCAAAGGTGTCTCGAGCTTCAAAAAAGGTCTGACCGAGGAAGATGACAGTCCTCCGGCGGCCAAGGCTCAGATCGAAGCGCCCAGCAAAGACGTCTCGGCGACTGAAGCCAAGACTGGCGCCAAAACAGGCGAAAGCAAAGACGCTTAAGGCGAAGCTCAGCGTACGGGGTCTCTGACTTTCCAAACTCGCGCTCTCAAGGCGAAACATGTTTAATATTGGCGCCTCCGAATTTTTGGTCATCATAATCATCGCGATCCTTGTGATCGGACCGAAAGACATGCCGAACGCAATGCGGACCGCAGGCCGTTGGATTGGTCAGGTTCGCAAAGTCTCTACGCATTTCCGCACTGGCATTGACGCAATGGTGCGCGAGGCCGAGCTGGAAGACATGGAGAAGAAGTGGAAGGCGCAGAATGACGAGATCATGAAGCGCACTTCGATTGCCGATGAAACCCAAGCGAACGACGCGGTGATGACAGGGCCTCCGGTCGTAGAAGCAACCCCAACCGATGATGCGTCAGACCACGGAATCCCCGATGGAGGGCAAGACGCCGCACCAGCCGAACCCGATCTTGCGAAGAAGTCGAGCGAGTAGGCGGCGGCGATGGCGTTAAAGATCAAAGATATTGACGAAACCAAAGCGCCGTTGCTTGACCATTTGATCGAGCTGCGCGGGCGCTTGATGCGCAGTGTTCTGGTGTTGATGGTGGCGTTTGGGGTGTGCCTCTATTTCGCAGACCCGATCCTTGCCTTTCTGATCCAGCCTCTCAAAGACGCTTTTCCTGACGGGGAAGGGCAGTTGATTTTCACTAAGCTGCCTGAGCTGTTCTTTGTCGATCTCAAAGTAGCGCTGTTCGCCGGATTTATGATGAGCTTTCCGATTATCGCGAACCAACTGTGGGCGTTTGTTGCGCCAGGGCTCTACGCGAAAGAGAAGAAGGCGTTTCTGCCCTTTTTGGTCGCGACGCCGGCACTGTTTATTAGCGGTGCGGCGCTGGCCTATTATGTTGTGATGCCGACCGCATTCCTGTTCTTCCTCGGATATGGAGGGGAAGCTGGCGGGTTGGAGATCGAAGCGCTGCCAGCGGCGGGCGATTATCTCAATCTGGTAATGCAGTTCATCCTCGCGTTCGGGATTACATTCCTGTTGCCGGTACTTTTGATGTTGCTTCACCGTGCTGGGATTGTCTCACGCCAGCAATTGGTTTCGGCGCGTCGCTACGTAATTGTTGGTGTGGTGGCGCTCGCGGCTATTGTGACGCCGCCTGATCCTGGATCTCAGTTGATACTAGCGATCCCGCTGCTGCTGCTGTTCGAAGGTTCGCTGATCCTGATGCGTTTTCAGGAAGGCAAGGCCCGCAAGAATGCAGCGAAACCCAACGACAAAGAGGGCGCTCAAGCCGCTGGGCAAGAAAGCACTGACGCGCCTGAGTCGGGCGAGTAAATTTCCCGTTCGGGATTGCCGCAAGCTGCAACAAAAAGGGCTCCGAACGGGAGCCCTTTTCGATTCAAGAGCACGTTTGGCCCTTAAGGGCTCGTAGCATCATCATCGTCGTCGTCTTGGCCAAGGAGGATACCAGCGATAATCGCTGCGCCGCCAAGCAGTGCGATAAAGATGCCCGCGTTTTCGCCTCCGATAGCCTCCCCTTTGACTGGTGCGGTGCTGCGCTCAAGCGCGGCTTCCGCAAAGACGGGGGCGGATATCAGCGTTAGTCCGGCAGTCGCTGCGAGAACGTTGCGCAATTTCATAGTCGATTCTCCTAGAGAGGAAGAGTGGGCGCTCTAGGTTATAGACGCACACTTTGGCAATGGTGAGAGAATGGTTCCGCTATGGTGCGAGTTACGGCTGGTGATTGGGCACAAAAAAAGGGCTCCGCGAGGGAGCCCTTTTAAAAAATTCTTTTGAGTTAGCGCTTATGGGCTAACTGCATCGTCGTCATCACCGTCAGCAGCAATGATGATGCCAGCGATGATCGCAGCAGCAGCAAGAAGTGCGATGATGATGCCTGAACCGCCACCATCAAGAGCTTCGCCCTCAACCGGTGTGTTCGAGCGCTCAAGCGTAGCCTGTGCGATAGCAGGTGACACAGCGAGAGAGGCTGCGGCAGTAGCCAAAGCGATTTTGCGGAAGGTCATATTTGTCTCCTATTGAGCTCTTATATTCAAAACATTTGGCCGTTCATTAGGCGTTTTTGGATCTACAAACAAGGGTAAATTTTATCTGAAAAATCCACGATCAAAGGTCTTTAGTGTTATATTTCAAAGCGGTATTATTATTGTGACAATATTGCACCGGTTCCAAAAAACTGGCTGTTTCCGAAAATTGTGCAATTGCACAAAAGTCGACCCAGCCAACCTTCAGCCCCGATTCTGAACAATCACGCCTGTTCCGCTATGTCCAAGCTCGCCTTTGTGCTTGGATAGTTACTATTTGATGAATATTGGTTTGGGGGCAAGGTTTTGTGGCTGAATTCCTATTTGCGTGCGACGAGCGGTTAAGCTTTAGCACTAAAGCACGCGCTTCCCGCCAATCCATACTTCGAGAATCTCGGTTGCCCTAATTTCGCTGGGTGAAGCCAGTAGTGGATCGCGGTCGACTAGTAGAAAGTCTGCACGTTCGCCAGATACTAGCCTTCCAAATCGACCATCGGCAAAACCGGCAAAGGCGGCGTCAGCTGTAAACGCCTTGAGTGCTTGTTCGCGGCTGATGGATTCCTGCGCGCGCCAACCGCCAAATGGTTCCCCGTTCTTATCGGTCCGACTTATCGCGACAGCCAGCCCCGCAAAGGCATCGGCCGGTTCAACCGGTGCGTCCGAGCCAAAGGCAAGCTTTCCACCTTTTTCCAACACGCTGCGCCAAGCATAGGCGCCGCCTAGCCGGTTCGGCCCCAGACGGGCTTCGGCCATGGTTCTGTCGGATGTTTGATGCAGAGGTTGCATCGACGCAATGGTGCCGTGTTGACCGAACAATTCCAGGTCGCTCGGGTCGACGATTTGCGCGTGCTCCACTCGCCAGCGCCGGTCGCCTTTATACGTCTGTGAGAGCTCCGCGATGGCGAGCAGCACATCCTGATTGGCCGCGTCGCCGATTGCATGGACCGCCGTTTGAAACTTGTCGAGCGCCGCACGGCTCATCAGATTGCGCAGCTGCGCTGAGGTCAAAAGCGGTAGGCCGCTTGTGCTTGGTTCATCGTGATAAGGTTCTTTGAGCGTCGCTCCCCGCGATCCTAGCGCGCCGTCGAGATAGAGCTTGATACCGCCCATGCGCAGTCTGTCATCATAAAGCCAAGGCGTCGGTCCAGGTCCTGCGATTAGCTCCATCGATTGAAGGCTATCGGCATAGGACATGATCCGAATTTTGAGTTGGCCCAGATCCCCTGCACGGCGGAATGTTTGCCAGTCCACGATTGGGGTGCCCATATCCGCAACCGCTGTGATGCCGTTGGCGATCAATCGCTCTTGCGCTTTGGCAAAGGCCGCGTCGCGGTCTTCAGGACGAGGTTGAGGCACTACCTTACCGACCAGCGCACTAGCATTGTCGACGAACACGCCGGTTGGCGTGCCGCTCGCATCGCGAATGATTTTTCCGCCAGCGGGATCTTGGGTCGTAGCGGTGATCCCTGCACGCTCCATTGCCAAGCTGTTCGCCCAATTGGCGTGATTGTCTGCGCGTTCGAGCCAGACCGGACGGTCGGACACAATCGCATCCAGTTCAACAGCAGTGGGGAAGCGTCCAAGCCCCCATTTCTCCTGATTCCAGCCGCGTCCCAAAATCCACGGACGGCCAGGATTGTCTTTGGCGAACTCATCAATCTTCGCCAACGCCTCTTCAAGTGAGTTGGTATCCGACAGATCAAGTGTGAGAGCGGCAAAGCCGATATCCATGACATGCACATGGGCATCAATCATGCCTGGCAGCATCACTTTACCCTTGCCATCCAATAGAAAATCAGTGCGCGGGCGTTCATCGCCGCGTTCAAGCACCTGAGTGATGCGACCCTCATCATCAAACACCAAACCGGTGAAACGTTGGACCTTGCCATCTTCGCCAATTGTCACTCCATCGACATTCTCGACCAGAGTGTCGGCAGCGGCGGGGATTGCGGCGAAAGCGGCGATAGCAGCCAGCGCATATTTGGCTATGCGGATCATATTTATCCTTGGCTCTTGGTGGTTTTGGGCAAACGCGTGATCAAAGCAGACGTGTCTTTGCGACTGCCTCCATTGGCTTGGACATCGGCATAGAACTGATCGACCAAAGCCGTGATCGGCGATGATAGGCCAAGCCGGCGCGCTTCTTCGAGAGCGTATCCCAAATCCTTGCGCATCCAATCAATTGCAAAGCCAAAGTCGAACTCGCTCGCCGTCATTGTCGCCCAGCGATTGTCCATCTGCCAGCTTTGCGCTGCGCCTCCTGAAATCGCTTGGTATGTCTTTTCGAGGTCCAACCCCGCCGCTTCGGACAGCCTGATCGCTTCGGTTAGCCCACCAAGCACACCTGCGATACACATCTGGTTGGCCATCTTAGCGGTCTGGCCAGCACCGCTTGGTCCGACGTGAACTATGCTCTTGGCATAGGATTGCATGACCGTTTCAGCGCGCGCCATCGCTTCGTCACTACCGCCGCACATGATCGCAAGCTGACCGTTTTCCGCCCCGGCTTGGCCGCCGCTTACTGGCGCATCGACACAAGCGATCCCGCGCGTTTCGGCTTCGCTGGCCAAACGCCGCGCCATATCTGCCGAAACCGTAGTGTGATCGACGAGCAATGTGCCTTGTGCCATCGTACCAAGAACGCCATCGTTGCCGAACGTCACTGCAGTAAGGTCTTCGTCATTGCCAACGCATGTAAATACGATGTCGGCTTGGTTCGCCGCTGCTGCGGGAGTGTCCGCAAACGCTACTTCCAACCCCTCGCTAGCCCATGCCTCGCGCCATTTCGCTGCGCGTTGGGATGAACGATTGTAAGCAGTCACTCGGTATCCCGCGCGCGCCAGATGTCCGGCCATCGGCCCGCCCATGACGCCAAGCCCGGTAAAAGCTACTGATTGTGTTTTAGTCATTGGCGCAGAGCACTAATCGCTTATCGCGACCTTGCCAATGCGCCAAAGGCAGCCCGTTGTGGTGAGCTTCCCATTGCCCTTGCGCCCTGCTGCGCCTAGGTCCGCGCGATTATGACCACGCAAGCAACTCCCGCTCAACCAAATCCTTCGAACGCTAGTCCAGCTGATCTCACCATTGATCAGGTCCGCAAAGCCGCTGAACGTATTGATGGCGCTGTGGTGAAGACGCCGATGATGCATTCCATCACTTTGTCACAGATCACGGGAGCAGAAGTCTGGCTGAAGTTCGAGAACTTGCAATTCACCGCTGCTTATAAAGAGCGCGGAGCGTTGAACGCGCTGTTGCAGTTGGACGATGAGCAAAAGGCCAAAGGCGTGATTGCTGCGTCTGCGGGCAACCACTCACAAGGGCTCTCTTACCATGGGACGCGGCTAGGCGTACCGGTCACCATTGTGATGCCGCGCACCACGCCGACGGTCAAAGTAATGCAAACCGAAAGCGTTGGTGGCAATGTCGTGCTGGAAGGCGAAACGTTCGACGAAGCCTATGCCCATGCGCTGGAATTGGAAGCTGAGCGTGGCCTTACCTTCGTTCATCCGTTTGATGATCCCCAGGTCGCCGCAGGGCAGGGA
>CAZOLE010000128.1:0-5974 GCA_964580445.1 uncultured Porphyrobacter sp. | reverse complement strand
CTTATCCACAGTGCTCGGTTCATGACAATCGTGCCGCTACAATCAGTTAGAAGTATTGCTTGAACGCTCTGAACAGACCGCTGATGGCTATCGGGGCACTTTTTGCACCATTACCAGCGCTGTACCGGCCATGCTGTGTGCCGATTGAACGAATGTCGATCGGGTCTTCTGCAGCATAAAGGCATAGCCCAGCCAGCGTTGCAAAACCCGGCGTTGAATGCGCTTCAGGCAGCCCTTTGAGGCCCGGAGCACGCCCAATTCGAACCGGCATACCCAGCGCACTTTGCGAAAACTCGGCTAGGCCAGCAAGCTCTGCTCCGCCCCCGGTGAGCACCACCTGACCGGCGCGAGAACCGGAAAAACCCATATCTTTAAGGGCTTTGCCAACATCTCTGGTCAACTGCGACAAGTGCTGTGTGATGACAGAAACAAGCTCTGCACGAGGGATCCGGTTCTTATCATCTGCTCCGCGAGCGATTGGCCCGGTCGCATCTTCGTTAGGACCATTCACCGGGATCATCTCGCGGTGATCGCTGGGGCTGGCAATTGCCGAACCTGAAACGCACTTCAACCGTTCAGCCTGAAAGCGGCGAATTCCAAAAGCGCTCGCGATCGCGTCTGTGATGTCGCCGGATCCCATAGGGACCGCACGAAGGCCCAAAAGCATGCCGCCAGCAAAGACGGAAACATTTGTAACATCGGCACCAATTTCGACCAAAGCAACGCCGAGCTCGCGCTCTTCCATGCTCAAACAGGCATAACCCGATGCCAAGGGAGCAGCGACCATGCCCTCCACTTCCAGATGAGCGCTTTGAACCGCTTCCATTAAATTGCGCATCGGCGCACCATCAGCCAACATCACATGGACATCCACTCCGAGCCGTTCGGTATGCAGCCCGCGTGGATTGGCGACGCCATGAGCGCCATCTAGCGTGTAGTGCGCAGGCTGAGCATGCAAAACCGTGCGGCCATCGGGTTGAATAGTGTCGCGCGCCGCCAATAGGAGGTGCTCGACATCTTCTTCTTCGATGCGCCGTCCGCCAATTTCGATCTCGACCTTGGAGACATGGCTTTTCAGCCCAGCTCCACTGCAAGCCACCCAAACGCTTTGGACGTTGGTTTGCGCATTGCGTTCGGCACGCTCCACCGCATCGCGGATCGCATATGTCGCCGCTTTCATATCGGTTACGTAGCCACGCTTTACGCCTTGGCTGGCGCGGTGGCCCGACCCCAGTACCAACAATTCGCCGGTTTCGGTCTCGCCCATTACCATCGCCGAAATGCGGAACGAGCCGATATTGACCGCGCCAAACACCCGCGCAAGTCGCGCTTTGGGCGGCGACGCGGTTTTTGTGCGAGAGGCCGTTTTGCTAGCCATTAGGGGTTTCCTCCATCCAGCTCGACGCGGCCATTGCGACCGGGAACGCGCATGAAAATTCGTGGCGGCGCGCGCATATCAAATGTCGCGACCTTCCCACCAAGCAATCGGTTTTGACCATCCATTCGCGCAAATTGCACCAAGGCCTCTTTTGACGTCCGTGCGCCCTCGGGCAGAGCCAAAACTTGCCCAGTCTTAAACTTCAGGTTCCAGCGCCGATTGCCAAGCCATTCGGCCGCTTCGATATGGGGACGCAAAGCTGGCGCGCTGGCGAGCAAGCTATCGAGCTGCGTCACCTGCCGCGCAGAGCCCGGCCCTGAGATTACCAACATTTCGCCGGCATTCTTGCGCGAAATCGGGCTTAGTTCTTCACCTTCTGCGTCAATCAGGACCAGCCTGTCCGGGCGATGCAAGACAGCGTGCGGCGTGCGCTCAACGATATCAATGGCCAGCGTGTCTGGCAGTTGTACGGAAACCCGCGCATCCATTACCCAGGGCAAACCGAGCAATTCACTGCGCAAGGACTCGATATCCACCTGAGGCATGGGCCGATCTTGCTGTGCCAACGCGACGGCGTAGACGCTGCGCTCATCCATCCGTTTGGTGCCGGTGACACGCACCTGCTTAACTTCGAATCCTGCATCAGCGGCGATGGTTGAGACTTGCGCCTGTGCCATCGCAGGCACTCCTGCGAGGTTTGCGATAACCCATGCCAGCGCGACAGCGCCGCCAATTATGATCGCAAGCCAGATGCGGCTCCATTGTTCTTCGGTGAAGGGCAGCAAACCCATCGCCCCATCAAGGAAACCGGTGGTCTTGGCTTTGGCCCGGCGCGCGCCAGCGGCGCGGCTCTGTTTCTTGGCGGCGCGCCTTACGCCTGTACCGCCGCGTTTGACTTTAGGCATGGATCGCCTCCTCAGCCTGCTCACTCGAATGGACCCGCAAGGCATCGCGCACGATCAATTCAACAAGATCAGCATAGTCGATGCCCGCATGACGCGCTTGCTCGGGCACAAGGCTAAGCGGGGTCATACCGGGCTGTGTGTTCGTTTCGAGAACAAGCAGCCCTTCTTCGCCAAGACTATCGTCCCAGCGATAGTCCGTGCGGCTTGTCCCACGACAGCCCAGCACTTCATGCGCCTTCAAAGCATACTGCTCACACAATGCAGTGATATTTTCCGGTATGCGCGCGGGGCAGACATGCTGCGTACGCCCCTCTGTGTATTTGTGCTCGTAATCGTAAAAGCCGGTTTCGATAATCAGCTCTGTCACACCAAGCGCGCGCGGGCCTTCCGGCCCATCAAGCACAGCAGTGGTCAGTTCGCGCCCTTTGATAAAGGGTTCCGCAAGCAACTCGTCAAATTCCTGCCACGGGCCTTCGGCGGTGCGGGCAATCGGATTGCCGACGTTGGAATCCTCTGTAACAATGGCGACACCAACAGAAGAGCCTTCATTGACCGGTTTCAAGACATAGGGGCGCGGCAATGGGTCGCGCTCGAACAATTCCCCGACGCTGACGATGCGTCCGCCCGGCATCGGGATGCCATGTGGCACTAACGCCTGCTTGGTCAGTTGCTTGTCAATCGCGATGACAGAGGTCGCAAGCCCCGAATGCGTGTATGGAATGTCCATCAGGTCCAGCATGCCTTGGACGCTGCCGTCTTCGCCGGGCACGCCGTGCAGCGCATTGAACACAACATCGGGCTTGGCTTCGGCAAGTCGCAAAGCAACATCTCGGCCCATATCAACCGGAGTAACCCGATAGCCTTTCATCTCCAGCGCATCGCAAACGCCCGCGCCGCTCGACAGTGACACTTCGCGTTCATTGGCCCAGCCGCCCATCAGGACTGCCACATGAAGGGGGGCACCACTCATGGTCGACCCACCCGCTTGATTTCCCACTCAAGCTCAATGCCCGAATTGGCGTAGACTTTCTCGCGGACAATTTCGCCCAATTCTTCGATTTCTGTGCTGGTTGCGGTGCCTGTGTTGATCAGAAAATTGCAATGTTTTTCAGAAACCTGCGCGCCGCCGTGCTTAAACCCGCGAAGACCAGCGGCATCAATCAACTTCCATGAGCTGTGCCCCGGTGGATTTTTAAACGTCGAGCCGCCGGTCATGCTGCCAATCGGCTGCGAACCTTTGCGCTCAGACGAAATTCGATCCATCTCCGCTTTGATCGTGTCGGGATCACCGGGGAACCCTGCAAAGCGTACTTCAAGCACAATCGCACCTTCAGGAAGCGCAGAGTGGCGATAGCTGTACTGCAGATCAGCATTGGAGAGCGTCACAAACTCACCACCGGGCAATATCACATCGCAATCGACCAACACGTCGCAGGTTTCGCGACCATAGCATCCGCCATTCATCTTGGTGACGCCGCCAACCGAACCGGGAATACCGGTGAGGAAAGTCATCCCATCAATGCCAGCCTTCGCCGCGCGCCGAGACACCATATTTGCGGGTGCTGCGGAGCCAGCTTTAACGGTGGTATCGCCGGTCACTTCAACCTGCGCGAATTCCTTGCCCAGCTTGACAACCACGCCCGGCAAACCGCCATCGCGGACAATCATGTTCGAACCAACGCCAAGCGCCATTAGCGGGATCGACCCGTCGAGCTGTTCACAGAAGTCTTTCAAGTCTTGGATATCGGCAGGCTCGAACAGCCAGTCAGCCATACCGCCGCTCTTAAACCAGACATGCTTGTCGAGAGGTGCCCCTTGGGTCAGTTTGCCACGAATGCCTTCGATTGGCACGACAACATTGCCTGCACCTTCGACAGCACTTGTGGGAGCACTGCCATCATCCATATCGAACCAGTCATCGGGTTGCACAATCATCATGCGCTCCCTTGTGATTCAATTGCGGCAGGCAGGCTAGCAGCCCAGCGGGTGATATCCCCGGCGCCGAGGCAAACAACGATGTCTCCTTCGGCGATTTCACTAGCCAACGCGCTGGCTAGTGCTTCGCGGTCGGCGATGGTTTGAGCGGAGCGGTGTCCGCGCGATTTCAAACCGCTCACAAGCGCCGCTGAGTCAACGCCTTCAATCGGCGCTTCGCCCGCTTCATACACTGGAGTGACATAGACGATGTCGGCTTCATTGAAGCAGGTTTGAAAATCTTCCATCAAATCGTTGAGCCGCGAATACCGATGCGGTTGCATAATCGCGATTACCCGCCCCTCTTCGCCGCTAACCGCCTCGCGCGCGGCATCCAGCACCGCGCGGATTTCGACCGGGTGGTGTGCGTAATCATCAATGATGCTAACTGAAGCCGCGCCGACCGTCGCCTCACCTACCTTAGTAAAGCGCCGCCGCACGCCGCTAAACCCGCCAAAGCCATCACGGATAACTTCGTCCGAACAGCCCATCTCAATCGCAACCGCAATCGCTGCCAGAGCGTTTTGAACATTGTGACGGCCGGGCATGGGCAGCCGGACCCCTTCAATCCGGCGATCTTCCTCGCCGCGTTGACGCACTATCACATCGAAGGTGTTACCGCCGCCATTGGATTGAATATTGACCCCGCAAATGTCCGCTTGGAGCGAAAAGCCATAGGTCACAACCTTTCGGTCGCGCACTTGGCCGATCACCGCCTGAACTTCGGGGTGGTCAACGCAAAGGATCGCGGCACCGTAAAACGGCACGTTGTGAATGAACTCTACAAAGGCGCGTTTGACGCCTTCAAAATCGCCATAGTGATCCAGATGCTCAGGGTCGATATTGGTAACAACGGCAATCGTTCCGTCGAGCCTCAGGAAGCTGCCGTCGCTTTCATCGGCTTCGACAACCATCCAATCGCTATCGCCCAACCGCGCATTCGAACCATATTGCTCGATGATGCCGCCATTGATGACGGTGGGATCAACTTCGCCTTTATCAAGCAAGCTTGCGATCATGCTGGTCGTGGTTGTCTTGCCATGCGTTCCCGCGACCGCGACGGTCGATTTGAGCCGCATTAGCTCGGCAAGCATTTCAGCGCGCCGCACGACAGGGATACGATTTTCAAGCGCAGCAACCACTTCCGGGTTGTCGCGCTTCACCGCAGTTGAAGTCACAACCACAGCCACGCCTTCAACATTCTTTCGCGCATGGCCGATATGGACGTGCATTCCGCGAGCGCGCAAACGTTCAACACTGGGCCCTTCGGCAATGTCCGAACCTTGGACCGAGTAACCAAGGTTATGCATCACTTCGGCAATGCCCGACATGCCGATCCCGCCAATGCCAACGAAGTGGATGGTGCCTATGTCAGTGCCGACGCCTTTCACGAAGGAATATCCTCTGAGGTATCACGGGTCGCCGCTTCGGGTTTTGAGGATGTTTGGGCCGCACGCGGCGCGCTTTCGCCAACCTTGATCACATCCATCAGGTCGATCCCGCCAAGCGTTTCGACAAGATCAGCCAGTTCCTTGGCCGCTTCGGGACGCCCGCAATTCCACGAGCCATGCGCAGCGTTGGAAAGACTATCTGGCTTTTGCGCTAGGGCCTGAATTTGTTTCGCTAGTTCTTTCGGCGTGAACTTGTCCTGCCGGATCATCCGGGCACCGCCCGCCTTCACGACTTCCTTGGTGTTTGAGGCTTGATGGTCATCGGT
>CAZOLE010000127.1:0-5988 GCA_964580445.1 uncultured Porphyrobacter sp. | reverse complement strand
GTTCAAGCGCCGTCTCAGCGTCGCGCAGACCCGTCAATTCAGCGCTAGTGCGGCCGAGATCCGATGACGCATCGCGCACCTGCCGTTGCAATGTTTCATTCTCAAACCGGTCAATCCCGGTAATGCGTACACCGATGAGCGTGTCGGAGTAGTTGAACCCGGAAACGCTTGTGCCAACCAACTCGGATTGGTTGAGCCGTCGACGCGAGTAATCTGGATTCGCCGCGTTCGCGATATTCTGCGCGGTCAGCTCTAAGCTGGCTCGCGCGGCGGCGGCTCCTGAACGTCCGATGTTGATGAGCGAACTGGTCATGGCTGTTCCTGTTTGCCATCGACATATTGAGCGAGCTGTTCCTCAATACTCCGTGCAAACCCGAAGGCACCTGATTGCGAAGCGGTATCCGCATAATGCTCATCGAGCATTTTCTCGAATTGTTGTTTGCCTCCGCCGGTCAACGGCGTGTCTTCGGCAAAGCTCGAAGCCCGCGCGCTTTCCAGCATCTTGCGGATCATGATTGCTTCAAAGCCTTCGGCAGCTTCGCGCAATTCCAACCGCTCAGTGGAAATGCTGGCGGAGCTGAGATCAGTGTTGATCAAAGGGCGGGCCGTAATCATAGAACCACCATTTCGGCTTGCAGCGCTCCGGCTTGTTTTAGGCTTTCGAGGATCACGACCAAGTCCGCTGCGCCAACGCCCAGCAGGTTTAGTGCATCAACTATCTCGGAAAGCGAGGCCGCGCCCGGCATCAGTGCAACCCGGTCAGAGCGTTCGGATATTTGAATGTCAGTTGCTTCCTGAACCGCCGTTTCGCCATTTGCGAAAGGCGCTGGCTGCACGACTTGCGGGCTTTCATTGATCCGGATGACGAGCTTGCCGTGACTGATCGCAGCAGGCGATAATCGCACCGCCTGATTGATCACGACCGTTCCGGTGCGGCTGTTGACGATAACTTTGGCGGCGCTTTGCGCTGGGGTCACGGGCAGCATTTCAATCTCTGCCAAGGCCAGCGAGCGCTCGTCATTTCCGAAGGGCAATGTCAGCTCAATGCTGACCCCATCAGCAACCCGCGCCATGCCGGGGAAGCGCGAATTCACTGCGTCGCGCACGCGGGAAGCGGTGAGAAAGTCCGCCTGATGCAGGTTAAAGCGTAAGGAACCTTCCCGGCCAAATCCGGTTGCAACAGCGCGCTCAACCGACGCACCATCAGGTATCCGGCCAACGGTTGCGACATTGACGGTCAGCTGCGACCCATCGCGCCCGGAAACGCCCAAACCGCCAACCGCGACATTGCCTTGCGCCATCGCATAAATTTGACCATCCGCGCCATAGAGCGGTGCCAACACCAAGGCCCCGCCGCGCAGCGAGCGCGCCTGACCAAGGGTTGAAACGGTGATGTCGATACGCTGGCCGGGCTTTGCAAAGGCCGGTAATTCGGCTGTCAGAATGACGGCTGCGGAATTGCGCAGGTTCGGGTTCACACCTTCGGGCAATTGCAAGCCCAACCGTCCGGAAACGCCGCGCATCGCCTCGGTCACATAGGCAAGGTTATCATCCCCTGTCCCTTGGAGCCCGACAACAATGCCATAACCCGTCAATTGGTTTGTGCGCAGCCCCTCGAATTGGCCAAGATCACGGATCCGTTCTGCCTGCGCACTGCTTGGAACAAATGTTCCGAGCAAGAGGAAAAACAATGCGATGAGTTTTGCGTTGGTCATGCTCTGCCTCCCTCAAAATGGCGAAATGAGATTGAAGAAGCGCGAGAGCCAACCAGGTCGGCTCGCCTGCTGCACCGCACCTTTGCCGGAATAGATGATCCGGGCATTGGCAACGCGCGACGAAGACAAACGATTGTCCGCGTCAATATCGACCAGCCGGATACGGCCAGCGAATTGGACCCATTCATCTCCTTGGCTAAGCGACATCTTCTTCTCTCCGACGACTTCGGCGGTGCCATTGGAATGCAGAGCAGCGATGGTCACAACGACGGTGCCGTTTAGTGAACTTTGCTGCGACGCATTCCCGCCACCGGAGAACGACCCTTCGCTGGCAATGTTAAGTGCGCTGGGATCAAGGAAGCTGAGCGGCCCAGTGGAAGGCGGGGTAATACCAAGACTGCCACTTCGATCCGTATCGCCCGATGTGCTCTTGGTAGTGGTGATGCTCTCGACCAGCACGATTGTGACCATGTCGCCCAGCGCCCGCGCCCGGTTGCCCGTCACCAATCCAGCATAGCCATTGGATACCTGAAAGATTGAGCCTCGCGATGCTTCGGCGGAAACCGGGACGGCGGCAGCAACCGGAGGTGGAGGTGGAGCAGCGAAGCCCGCCTGCGGGCCTCCTGCACCAAGACAACCGGCCAAGGCTGCGCACGGCAACGCCGATGACAAAGTTCTGAACGAAGAAATAAGACGATTTTGCATAGGAGTTCTCACAAGGTCTGATTGGCGTTGCGCAGCATTTCATCGACGGCGCTGACCATGCGTGAATTGATCTCGTAAGCGCGCTGCGCCTCGATCATTTCGACCAATTCACCCACGACATTCACGTTTGACGCTTCGAGCATCCCTTGCAGGATGTTGCCGCGCCCATTCTCACCCGCAGCGCCGACTTCAGCCGCGCCGCTTGCTCCGGTCTCGACTAAGAAGTTGTCGCCAATCGCGCGCAAGCCAGCTGGATTGACAAAGCTTGCGATGGTGAGCTGTCCGAGCTGCACCGACTGGCCCGACCCGCCCTCAGTGGCGCTGACGGTGCCATCGGGTGCGATCGATATCGATTCCACGCCCGAGGGAATTTGGATCGGGGGGTTAACACTATAACCTTGGGTGGTGATCAACTGACCTTGAGCAGACCGGGTGAAATTCCCGGCGCGCGTATAAGCAATCTGACCACCGGGCGGCAGCTCAACTTGGAAAAATCCTGAGCCATCCAAAGCCACATCCAGCGGATTGCCGGTCTGATTCAGCGTTCCTTGTGTCTCCATCCGGGTGGTGCCGGTGACTTGCACACCGGTGCCAAGGTTCAGACCGACTGCATAGGTTGTTTGGTTGGTCGATTGCTGTCCGGCGACGCGCTGCTCCTGATAGGCCAACGTGGCGAAATCGACGCGGTCGCGTTTGTATCCGGTTGTGCCAATATTCGCGAGGTTGTGCGCGATCACACGCATTCGTGCATCTTGCGCTTCTAGCCCAGTTCGGGCGACATGGAGTGCGGAGGTGGGCATTGTTTGAATTCCTTATGGAAGGCGCGCGATGCGTCAGTTCATCGCCATCAAAGCGCTGCTGGCTTCGTCGAGTTGTCCGGCTTTTTCGATGATCGTGGCGCGTTGCTCAAAAGCGCGCTGAGCTTCGATCATGTCGACGATTGTCTCAGCGGTTTGGACGTTGGATTGCTCCAAAGCGCCGCTCGTGACGCGCGCGGTGGGATCGGGTGGTAAGACGCCTCCACCGGGCACTTTGAGGAAGCTGTCGATCCCTTTGGCGAGCTGGCTGCCATCGGGCGTCACCAGCTTGATCTGATCGAGAATTTCCGGTGGTTCATTGGGTGTATCGGGGTCAGCGGCCAACAGCGATCCGTCTTCGCTGATCGACAATTGCCGCCCAGCAGGCACGGTGATCGGGCCATCCTGACCCATAACGGGCAGGCCTTCGCCATTTTCCAGCAAGCCGGTTGGCGCCACCCGCAAATCGCCGCGCCGCGAATAGAACTCGCCGCCGCCCGGCGCTTGAAACGCGACCAAAGCCTCGCCTTGAACCGCGATATCGAGCGGCAGACCCGTTGCGCTGACCCGCGCGGTGGACATATCCGCGCCGCGCACATTGCCACGCGCCATTGCGCGCGCTTCGAGCGACCCGTCTTTGAGCGTCGCAGGCGTGACTGCGAAGACCTCCTGACGAAAGCCCGGCGTCGAGGCGTTGGCAAGATTGTTTGCCACCGCCCGCTGCCGGTTCATCGCAGAATTCATCGCCGTTAAAGCGGTGTAGACAAGGCGATCCACGCGCTATCCCCTTAACCCTGAAGGTTGATGACGGTTTGCGAGATCGCGGTTGCGGTATCGATAGCGCGGGCATTCGCCTGGAAGTTGCGCTGGGCTGTGATGAGCGCGACCATTTCCTCTGCTAGATCGACGTTGGACCGTTCCAAAGCGCCGCTCAAAATAGAGCCCCGATTGCCGACTCCGGGGCTTTCATATTGCGGCTGTCCGGATACCCCGGTGGCGCGATTACGCCCTTGTCCAATTGCGAGCAAACCGTCGTTAGAAGCGAATGTCGCGATTGATAGGCGGCCAATCGGAACGATTTCACCATCGGCATATGCAGCAAGCAGGTTGCCATTACCTTCGACGGTGACGCTCGATAAATCAGAACCGCTCGCGCTAACAGTAGGCACTTGGGTATCAATTGGCGTTGTGTTGAGCGGTAGACCCGTTGCCGGATCCAGTGCGAAAGTTTGGATCGGTTGGCCACGCGCGTCTTCGATATTGCCATCGCTATCGATCTGGAAATTGCCGTTGCGCGTGAATGTGAACTCGTTGGTTTCGCGGTTTCGAACGGAGAAAAAGCCGTCGCTGTCGATCGCCACATCAAGGCTTCGCCCGGTCTGCTCAATCGCGCCCAGCGAAAAATCCTGATTGATCGTTGAAACAGTCGCACCAAGGCCAACCGACAAGCGCGGATCATTGCCGGATCCACCAGCAACAATGTCGGCGAACTGGACGCTACGCGACTTAAAGGCGAGCGTTTCAGCGTTGGCGATATTGTGTGCGATCACGCTGAGATCGGTTTCAGCGTTGCGAAGGGCATTCAGAGAGGTGTAAAACGAAGTCATGGGTCAAATTCCTTGGAATTGAGTAAGAGGTTGGATGGTGCGTCAGGCGGCGATGTCCGGCTGATTGGCCGCTTCCTGAGCGGCGATCAGCGCATCGAGCTTTGTGGAGATATCCTCCAGCGTCGTATTGGTGGTCAGGTTCGCTTCGAGCGAGGAGAACTGAGCCATTTGCGCAAGCATCGCCTCATTGTTCACCGGATCGGTCGGATCCTGATTTTGCAGCTGCGTTGTCAGCAGCCTCAGGAAGTCAGCTTGGCCTAGCGACCCCAGTCCAGAATTGTTCGAACTGGTGCTCGATGCGGAAGTCGCATTGATTTGATTAATCGTCTCTTGCAGCGTTGCAGAATTGGGCACGCCGGTGTCAGTGATCGCAGTCATCGTCAGTTGCTCCTTAGGGTTTCCAGCATCAATTGCTTGGCGGTTTGGAGCGCTTGAACCATGTTTTGGTACTGGCGTGAGCTCTCCATAATCTCGACCATTTCAGCGGTTTCATCGACGGGAGCTTCCCAGATAAAACCGTCTTCATCGGCCATCGGATTGTTGGGTTCATACCGCTTGTTCGGCGCGACTTCGGATCGCACCAACCCCTCTGTGCGGATCGACGAAATGCCGGTTGCTCGATCGAGTTCGGTTGCGAAGACGGCGCGAATGGGTCGGTAGGCCTGATCTTCGCTGTTTGCGACCGACCCCGCATTGGCGAGGTTCGAGGTCGCCGCATTCATCCGCACCAATTGCGCGGACATTGCGTTTTCGGTCAGGCTGAAAAGGGTCATTGGTTGGCCGTCAGACACCATCATTCCCCTTTCAACGCGCGGGTGATGTTATTGACCTTGCCCTGCAAAAAGCTGAGCGAGGCACTGTAGCGAAGCGCGTTTTCGGCAAAGGCAACCTGTTCGCGGCCCATCTCAACCGTGTTGCCATCAAGCGAGGGCATGGTCGGTCGACGATAGACGAGGTCCGGCGTGCGCGACGCTGGATCAAGTTTGGCATCCAGCGCAGCGTTGAAGTCAATATCGCGAGCTTTGTAGCCCGGTGTCGCAGCGTTCGCGATGTTGGAGGTGAGGACACCCATGCGCTGCGAACGCAGTTCGAGCGCGGCAGCATGGATTCCAAAAATTTTGTCGCTCATCTCAGCGTTCTCCATGATCGGGATCAATCAAGACG
>CAZOLE010000126.1:0-6012 GCA_964580445.1 uncultured Porphyrobacter sp. | reverse complement strand
ATGCCTGCTTGGTCGCGCACCGGTTTTCGGAGGATTGGGCGACCATCTTAGGCAATGTCGGATTCATGCTCTTTGAGATGGTGCCGCTTATGCTGATCGGCATGGCTCTCTATCGGCTCAGTTTCTTTGGTGATGGATATTCACGATCAGGCCTCATCCGGTGGGGATGGGTCGGACTGGCAGTAGGCGGCGCTATCCATCTCTTGATTGGACTGTATGTCCAAAGCACTGGCTTTGCCTTCTATGCATCGACTGCGGCCATAATCGGTTGGAGCACGCTTCCAAGGATTGCGATGGTGCTCGGATTGGCGGCACTGATGGTCGCTTATTCACCCGGTTGGACAGGCTGGCTCGCTGAACGCGTTAGGGCTGCGGGTCGCGCCGCGTTCACCAATTACCTAGGCACTTCGATCCTGATGCTGTTTGTGATGCATGGTTGGGCGTTGGGGCTGTTCGGTGAGTTGAACCGCCCACAGCTATACCTTTTGACGGCGGTTTTCTGGATATTGATGTTGGTATGGTCGAAGCCATGGCTGGAGCGTTACCGCTATGGCCCGCTTGAATGGCTGTGGCGGTGCATGACCTATCGCAAGGTTTTTCCGCTTAAGCGTTAAGTGACCTAACTTAGCTTAGCCACCCGCGCTCTTTTTGCAACAATCGCCCTTGCTATTGAGAATAGCTCGCATATATTGCTTTTGCAAACGCTTCGCAGGATTGATTCTAGCCGCCATGTATATTTGCATCTGCAACGCAATAAGAGAAGCCGACCTGCGCGAAGCGGCGATTGGCTGTGATGGCAATGCTGAGGCAACCTATGCGAAGCTTGGGAAAAGCCCCAATTGCGGCCAATGCCTTGTGAAAGCTGACAAAATCATTGATGCGCTGCGTGGCACCGCTTCTTGCGAGACTCTCGCATTATAAACTAGCAAAACGCAATTGCGAACGCTTCGCAAGGCATTGATTTTCCAATAAAAAGTTCGCGAACCCCCTTGTCGGATGGGGTTGGTAGGCGCTATTTATGGTCCATACCAGGCCAGCGTTTTGATCTGGCATAAACCCCGCGAACCAAGGATATGAATGCCATGAAGGGCGATCCCAAAGTCATCGAATTTCTCAACAAGGCGCTCACCAATGAGCTGACCGCAATCAACCAATACTGGCTGCATTATCGCGTGCTTGATGATTGGGGCGTGGCCAAGCTTGCAGCGTATGAGCGCAAGGAATCGATCGAGGAAATGGAGCATGCCGATAAGCTTGCCGAGCGTGTGCTGTTCCTCAATGGCCTGCCCAACTTCCAAGCTATCCACAATCTGCGCGTGGGTGAAACGGTCAAAGAAATCCTCGAAGCCGATATGAAGCTAGAGGAAGATGCAATCCCGCTGCTGCGCGATGCGATCGAATATTGTGAAAGTGTGCGCGATTATGTGAGTCGCGATCTGTTCGCCCATATCCTCGACAATGAGGAAGAGCACGTGGACTTCCTCGAAACCCAGTTCGATATGATCGAGCGGATGGGGCTAGAAAACTACGTCCAACTGCAAAGTCAGGCAGCGGGCGAAGGCTAGGCGAGAGCCTCTTAGAACACCAAGAGAAGGCGGGGCAGCGATGCCTCGCCTTTTTTTAGCTCTTCTTCGGACTGTCCGCCGCCATCAAGGCTTCGCGCAGGAAGCAGCTGAGGCCTGCGATCAGCAATCCAATCGTGAGCAACCAGAGTCCGGTTACCCAAACTCCGATATTCGCTTCGATAAATGCCGATACGAAGAGCAGGGCAATCACGAGGCTTATGACGACTGCGGCCCCGGTTGAGAATTTTACCGCGATACGCACAATGCGGCGGCGTTTGGAGAGCCAATCGACTTCAACCTCAAAGGGAACGCGGCTCAGATGTTCGGGAGCGGGTTGGGAATAATTGACGCAGAGGCGCTCAATTCGACCCGCAAGCCAGACAAGGCGCGACATCATGACGTTAAGCAGGCTGCCAATGCCCACAAGGAGAAAGGCAGGCGCAAGGCTTAGCTCAACGGCTTCGCGTACACGCGAAGTGGACGCGGCTTGTTCTAAGACTTCGGTTGCGATGCCGCTCGCTAAAACGTCTAAAATCATTTTTTGCCTTCTCCGCCTGAAAAATTGCCACCGCCCCCGCGATTGGCGTTGTAAGGGTTCTTGGGGCTTTTCAGCACCACGCGCACCGGCACGGCGTCAAAACCGAGCTTAGCGCGAATGCCGTTGACCAGATAGCGCTCGTAACTTGTTGGCAGAGCGTCGAGCCGCGTTCCGAACACCACAAAGCGCGGAGGCCGCGTGCCCGCTTGCGTAATATAGCGCAGCTTAATCCGCCGCCCGCCCGGTGCCGGGGGAGGATTGGCGTCGAGCGCATCGTCGAACCAGCGATTGAGCGCCGCCGTGGGCACGCGTTTTGACCAGCTGTCGCGAAGCTCAAACGCCGCGTTCAGCATGGTGTCCAAGCCTTTGCCGGTCTTGGCAGAGACCGCAAACAGCGGCAGCCCGCGCACCTGAGCCAAACCATCATCCAAGGCGCCCCTGATACCGTTGAACAGGCTACTAGGATGTTGCGCCACGTCCCATTTGTTGATCGCGATCATCAAAGCGCGGCCCTCTTCCAAGGCCATGCTTGCGATCTTCAAGTCTTGATGCTCTAGGCCCAGCGTCGCATCGAGCAGCAGGACTACCACTTCGGCAAAATCGACCGCGCGCCGTGCGTCGGCGACGGAGAGCTTTTCGAGCTTTTCCGTCACATTCTTCTTTTTGCGCATGCCTGCTGTGTCGATCAGGCGAATCTCACGTGTCTCTCCAGAATTTGGATCCGTCCAATCCCAATCAATCGCAATCGAATCGCGGGTGATGCCCGCTTCTGGCCCGGTCAACAGCCGGTCTTCGCCCAGCATTCGATTGATAAGCGTCGATTTGCCGGCATTGGGGCGACCCACAATCGCTAGCTTGAGCGGACCGAGTGGGAGGTCTTCTTCGTCTTCTTCAAGGTCGGCGAGTTCTGCCGCTTCTTTCGCGGCATCGGCCTGGTTGCCAATCACCGGGAACAGCGCGGCAAATAGGTCTGCGATCCCTTCGCCATGTTCAGCGCTCAAAGCGACTGGATCGCCGAGGCCCAGTGAATAACTCTCTAAAACGCCTGCTTCACCGGCCTTGCCCTCAGCTTTGTTAGCAACAAGGATGATTGGAACGGGCTTGCCATCCTGTCCCGCCTGTTCCCGAAGGAACTGTGCGATCTCTTCGTCGAGCGGGGTCAAACCTGCGCGGGCATCCACGACGAACATCGCCGCATCCGCGCCTTCAATACTAACTTCGGTCTGCGCCCGCATCCTGCCCGGAAGCGTGTCAGCCGCTTCATCTTCCCAACCGGCGGTGTCGACAATTGTGAATTCGAGCCCTGCGATCTCTGCATCGCCCAGTCTCCGGTCGCGCGTGACACCAGGCTGATCATCGACCAGCGCGAGCTTCTTTCCAACCAAGCGATTGAAAAGCGTGGACTTACCCACATTGGGACGCCCGATGATGATGACTTGTGGTTTCATGATTGGTTTCGCAAGTGGCGGCTCTGCGCACCAAAGGCAAGCACCGGGTTCAACCTCATCACAGGGACCTAACTCGGTATTAACCCTGATCGCGCAAAAGGAAATCAAGCCAATTGGGGCATTAGGGACCGCATGACCTTGCAACGCAGACAGTTTTTGACCGGCGCACTCGCCGCGGCCACGACTACCGTACTTTCGGCGCCGGTTACTGCGCAAAGCAGGTATCTACAGTGCGTACCCTATGCTCGCCAGCAATCAGGCGTGGAGATTTACGGCAACGCGCATACATGGTGGAGCAAAGCTGCGGGCAAATATGCTCGGGGATCGCGTCCAGCTCCAGGCGCAGTTATGGTGCTCAAACCACATGACAAAATGCGACTAGGTCATGTCGCGTATGTCAGCGAAGTGATCGATTCGCGTCATATCCGGCTGAATCACGCCAATTGGTCGCGCATCAATGGGCGACGCGGTCAGATTGAGCGCGACGTGCCCGCCTATGATGTCTCACCCAACAACGATTGGAGCCAAGTGCGAGTTTGGTATCATTCAATCCAAGACTTAGGCCGCACCAGCTATCCGCTTTATGGCTTCATTTATAACTCGCCGACAGCACATGCCGTCCCGGCTTCTGCTCAACCGCAGCAGGCGCGCGCGGAATCATCGCGCGCTTTCAAGGACGCATTTGGACGAGGAATCTGAAGCCCTGCCTGAGCAGCAGGCTTGATTCTTAGTCGCCTTTTTTGGCGATGGGCGGGTTTTCGCCCAAATCCTCAAACCACGCTTCGACTTCGCCGGACAATTTAAGCAGCAAAGGATTGCCCTTGCGATCCACGGTTTTGCCGGCTTGGACTTTTACCCAACCTTCGGAAATCGAATATTCCTCGATATCGGTTCGAACGTTGCCTTTGAATCGAATGCCGACACCGCGTTGCAACGCATCGGCGTCGAACGCAGAGCTGCGCGGGCTAACTGCAAGATGATCTGGCGGGGTTTGAGCTTTTTCAGTATCTGACATAAGGCGGGCACTTAATCGCAGTCTCGTGCGTTAACAAGCGTAACGCTTGCCCTTTTGAGCAAGCGGCTATAGAGGCGCGCAGATACGCGCGGGGCCTTGTGGGTTTCCCGCGCGGCTTCGTTCGGAGCATGCGGGCGTGGCGGAATTGGTAGACGCGCTGGTTTTAGGTACCAGTATCGCAAGATGTGGGGGTTCGAGTCCCTTCGCCCGCACCAATCCGTCACCTGTGTGCGTGGGACAAAACATTGTTTCGATAAAGGCTTTAGATAACCTCCATGCAAACCAAGCAAACCGTCAACGAAGGGCTGAAACGCGCCTACACTCTCACGATCACTGCGGACGAAATCGCAGGCATGATCGACGCTGAGATCAAAAAGGTCGCGCCTCAGGTAAAAATGCCGGGTTTTCGTCCCGGAAAAGTGCCTGCGAACCTCGTCAAGAAAATGCATGGCGAGCAAATCCACGGTCAAGTCGTCAACGACACGATCCGTGATTCGGTCGATAAGCTTGTAAAAGACGAACAGCTTCGTCCCGCAATGCAGCCAGCGGTTGCGCTGGGTGAAGGCTATGAGGAAGGCAAAGACGCCGAAATCACAGTTGAACTTGAAGTGCTGCCAGAGGTTGAAGCACCGAGCATTGATGGGCTGAAGCTGGAAAAGCTGATGGTTCCGGTAACCGATGAAGCCATCGAAGAAGCGATTGGCAACATTGCTGGTCAGAATAAGAGCTACAAAGACGCGGCTAAGACCAAGAAGGCCGGGGATGGCGATCAACTGATCATCGATTTCGTTGGCAAGCTTGGCGACGAAGAATTTGAAGGTGGCAAAGCTGAAGATGCGCCATTGGTGATTGGCTCAGGTGCTTTCATTCCGGGTTTTGAAGAACAGCTGACTGGCGCGAAGACAGGTGACGAGAAGACCATCACCGTGACCTTCCCGAAAGACTATCAGGCAGAGCACCTTGCCGGCAAAGAGGCGACTTTCGATGTCACCGTTAAGCAGGTCAAAGTAGAGACCGAAACCAAGATCGATGATGAATTTGCGAAAAATCTCGGGCTCGATAGCCTCGACAAATTGCAAGAGATTATGCGTGGTCAGCTTGAACAGCAGACCGCTGGTCTAACTCGTACGCAAATGAAGCGTTCGCTACTCGATCAACTCGCTGCGGGTCATGATTTCGACGTGCCTGTGGGCATGGTCGATGCAGAATTTGACCAAATCTGGGGCCAGCTTCAGCAAGAGGCGGCGAAGGAAGAAGATCCTCAAGACGCGCTGAAACAAATCGAAGACGAGAAAGACGATTACAAAGCCATCGCTGAGCGTCGTGTTCGCCTTGGCCTGCTGTTGTCTGAAATCGGTCAGGCCAATGGCGTCGAAGTGACCGGTCAGGAAATGTCGATGCTGATCCAGCAAGCGGCACAGCAATACCGCGAGGAAGATCGCGAAC
>CAZOLE010000125.1:0-6222 GCA_964580445.1 uncultured Porphyrobacter sp. | reverse complement strand
CCTTCGCTCTATGCTTCAGGCCGGGATGGCTATGCCAGCGAAGATGAGAGCGCGCGCGATGGCACACTGGACCCTCTGTTCAAGCTGATAACCGAGCACGTCCCTGCCCCTGGCCTCGACACTTCGGGACCATTTAGCTTCTTGGCGACCTTGCTTGACCGCGATAATTTTATGGGTCGCGTGCTCACGGGACGCGTCCATTCCGGCACCTTGAAGGTCAACGACCCGATCCATGCGATCGATATGGACGGCAATGTGGTTGAGGCTGGCCGCGCAACCAAACTCATGAGCTTTGACGGTCTGGAGCGTGTGCCGGTTGAAAGCGCGCAGGCGGGCGACATCATCGCGCTTGCAGGCCTCGAAAAAGCAACCGTGGCCAACACCATTTGCGATCCGAGCGTAGCCGAGCCGATTGCGGCGCAACCAATTGACCCGCCAACCTTGGCAATGCGCTTTGCCGTCAACGATTCCCCGCTTGCGGGCCGCGAAGGCGACAAAGTAACCAGCCGTATGATCCGTGACCGGTTGATGCGCGAAGCGGAAACCAATGTCGCGATCCGCATCACCGAAAGCGCGGACAAAGACAGTTTCGAGGTAGCAGGACGCGGCGAATTGCAGCTAGGCGTACTTATCGAAACAATGCGCCGTGAAGGCTTTGAGCTCGGCATTAGCCGCCCCAAAGTGCTGTTCCGCGAAGAGAACGGTGAACGCCAAGAGCCCTATGAAACGGTCGTGATCGACGTTGATGACGATCATTCAGGCACCGTTGTTGAGAAAATGCAGCGCCGTAAGGCTGACCTCACTGACATGCGTCCTTCGGGCCAAGGCAAGACCCGCATCACCTTCTCTGCCCCATCGCGCGGGCTGATCGGGTATCATGGCGAATTTCTTTCCGACACGCGCGGCACGGGTATCATGAACCGCCTGTTTGAGAAGTACGGTCCCTACAAGGGCGCAATCGAAGGCCGGATCAATGGCGTGCTGATTTCCAATGGCGATGGCGATGCGGTCGCTTATGCGCTCAACATGCTCGAAGAGCGTGGCGAATTGTTTATTGAGCCGCAGATGAAGCTCTATGAAGGCATGGTGATCGGTGAGAACGCCAAGCCAGACGATCTTGAAGTGAACCCGATGAAGGCCAAGCAGCTTTCCAACGTGCGTTCGTCGGGCAAGGATGATGCGATCCGCCTAACCCCGCCGCGTCGCATGACTTTGGAACAATCGATTGCCTATATTGACGACGATGAAATGGTCGAGGTGACCCCGCAGAGCATTCGATTGCGCAAAGCCCTTTTGTGCCCACACGAGCGCAAGAAGGCGAGACGCAAGAAAGAGGCGTAAGGCGAAGCCCCCAAGACACAAACCAGCAGACCCCATCGCTGACCCACCTGCACAAACGTGTTATGGCGTCGAGTGATCCAGAGCGTGAATACTGTATCTGAAGGGGGAATTTGACATGGCGAACATGGATGAACCACGCATAACCGGACTTGGCGGCGTTTTTTATGTCGCCGCTAATCCTGAAGCGACCCGCACATGGTATCGCGACAAACTTGGCATTGATGGGGAATATGGTCCGCAACTCTCGTGGTCAGAAGAGCCGATGGAAAACCCCTATTCGCTCATCAGTCACTTCAGCGATGACAAATACATAAAACCGGGCAAAGGCGGATTTATGATCAATCTGCGCGTCCATGACCTCGCTGGCTTTTGCGAAGGTCTAAAGGAAAAAGGCGTCGAAGTGCTCGACATGGTCGATGAAGGCTATGGCAAGTTCGCGTGGATTCTTGACCCCAATGGCGTGAAAATCGAGCTGTGGGAGCAGGTCGAGGACACTGTGCCTTAACCACCAATGCGCCGCCCCAGCTAAGTACAATTGCGCATGGTAAACTCCTGTTAACCGCAATCATTGGCTCTACTTAAACCGGTTTTGGGCAAAAGCCCTTAGCCATGATACGGACACACTTCTTTACTCGTCTGCCAATGCTGGCTGGAGCGCTCGCCCTCGCTGGTTGTGGTGGTATTATTCCAGCCGGTAAGACACCAAGCGCCGCAAGCAGCTCATCTGCACCGCGCGATGTGCGCGCTGCGCTGCCCCCGATTAACCGTGGACCAGTAAGCCCTGCACCGACGAACCGGATCGCTGCCACACCTCAGCGCGTCGCGGCGCAAGCCGAAGACCAAAACTGCATCAGCGAACTGAGTGCGACGGGCGCGCAATTCAATCCGATCCCCGACACTTATGCAGCTCCCGGCTGCAACAAGCTTGGCACGGTCCAACTGTCTGCTCTGTCCGGTGATGGCGGACGCTTTGGCCTAAGCAACGTGGGTCCGCTGAAGTGCAAAACAGCCAGCACATTCAGCAATTGGGTGCGCTTTGGCGTTGACCGAGCTGCTCAACAGATCTTAGGCAGCCCGCTGGAACGGGTAGAAACTATGGGCACCTATGCCTGTCGCAATGTCGCAGGGTCAGAGAAACGCTCAGCCCATGCGCGTGCTGAAGCGATCGACGTGTCTGCTTTTGTGCTTAAAGACGGCCGCCGGATTGTGTTGGAACAAGATTGGGACGGCGGCACCGCGGCCGAGCGCGAATTTCTGCGCGTCGTGCATAAGAGCGCGTGCAAGCGCTTTGGCACGGTGCTCGGTCCAGCATACAACGCTGCGCACAAAGATCACTTCCACTTGGAAGGCACGGGCGCGAAATTCTGCCGCTAAGTCTTAGAGCTCATCGTTTTCGCACATCGACGATTGACCACCGGAAAAGAAATGGCCTCGTTGCCTCACCGGGGGTTCGGAGAGAAAACGAGGCCTGAGGCGATATGAGCATGCGGCATCGTAGGGCTTCGATGCCGAGGTAAGGCGCTAAAGGTAGGACTTAGCAGTTCTTGCGCCGCCGAACTCATATCCTGTTATCGAAACCCCTCCCAAATGCAGGTTAAGCTTGGATCTGCGGTTCCAATTTCGCTTCGAGCTTGAGCCGCACCGCCTCAGCTGCGTGACGTGCACCCAGTTTGCTCATCATATTGGCGCGGTGAATTTCCACCGTGCGCGGGCTGATCTCGAGCTCGCGTGCAATGACTTTGTTGCTGCTACCCTCTGCTAGCCATTCGAGCACTTCGCGTTCGCGTGCTGAAAGGCTGGAAATCCGGTCGCGGGCTTCGATCATACGGCGCCTCGCCGCACCGAATACCTCGGCTTCTTTCGCGATCCGCGTCAGACATCTTCCGAACCGCTCGGGATCGAGCGGCAAAGAAAGGTAATCTAGCGCGCCCGCTTTTATCGCGTCTACAATGCGAGTTGGGCGAGGTTGCGTATCAACCGCTATTAATGGCAGCCAGATGCCGAGCCGACTGAGACGTTCTAAGCACACGGCCACTCCGCCCTCTTCGGGCATATCGCGGGCAATGATGATGCCTTCGCGCGGCGGATGTACTGACAACTCTGAGAGGTCGCCGTAAACCTCCGAATGGTGGCCGAGTGAGAACCCGACGCGAGCCAATTCGGCGCGTTGGCGGCTGGAGGAGTCGATGAAGTGGAGCGATGCTTTGCGTGACATGCTCACTGTACTGGACGCAAACTAGCCGCAATTCACGCGGGGTCGGAACCAATTTCGAGCAATGTTTGATTTACGTTGGACAAATTTGGCAGGATCAACGGGTTTATACACTCCAAAACGGACCCATTTCATTCTGATACTTAAGGGTGATTCCGTATTGCAGCGCCTTACTTTCGCCGGTCCTCGTCAAAGGAATACTCTGGAAGAGCACGAAAGGCCGATCTCAGAGCTGCACCCCACCCCGATGATATTGAATCAAAGTACGGATCATCATGCGTGATGCGATGTTCATGCAGCGGTGCGAACTGGTCCTTCTCAATGACCAACAAGTCCAACGGCAGTCCGACAGAGAGGTTAGCTTTCAAGGTTGAGTCGAACGAAACCATCAACAGCTTGGCAGCATCTTCAAAGCTCATATCACGATCGTAACCCCGGATCAGGATCGGGCGGCCATATTTTGTTTCACCAATCTGGAAAAACGGTGTGTCCCAGCTAGCCTCGATAAAGTTGCCTTCGGGATAGATCATGAACAAACGCGGCTGCATTCCAGCTATCTGTCCTGCGACAATCATAGTTGCGGTAAAACGTCCCTTCCCGCGATCGCCATTGGTCTTTTGCCGCTCGTCGATGGTTGCCCGCAACAGTTTTCCGATCTCGGTCACGACACTGAACATTGTCGGACCGTTCAGTAAAGTCGCTTCACGCTCCTCTGGTTGCTTGGTGCGCTCTTCAAGCTGGCTAATCACCGCTTGCGTTGTCGCCAGATTGCCTGCGGTCATCACCGCAATCATGCGTTCGCCCGGAACACCCCAGTGGAACATCTTGCGAAACACAGAGATGTTATCGACGCCGGAATTGGTCCGCGTGTCGCTCATTAGAACGAGACCCTGTTCCAGCACCATGCCAACACAATACGTCATGAACTCTCTCCGCGATCCTTGAATCTGACCTTGTGATTTGCAGCTAACGCAAAAGCGCGCCCGCGCAAGGCAAAAAACTTAGCTATTGGTCGCTGCTTTGTTGTGTGACAGCGACGTTGACGCTCAACACTTCTTCCGTCGTGCCATAGCGAATGCCTGTGATTGGCGCAGCGTCGCGGTAATCACGGCCAGTAGCAACTCGGACATAACGCGGATCAGGAATACACCCGTTGGAGATGTCGAAGCCTACCCAGCCAAGCCCAGCAACATGCGCCTCGGCCCAAGCATGGGTCGCCTCTTGTTCAATCCGATCATCCATCATCAGGTAACCGCTGACATAGCGCGCTGGGATATTTGATGCTCGTGCCAGTCCTATAAAGATGTGTGCGTGGTCCTGACACACGCCCGTTCCAGTCTCGACCGCTTCTTCCGCGGTGGTGCTGACCATTGTCGATCCCTTGGTGTAGGCAACCTCGTCCGAAATCCGCGCGGACAGGTCATGCAGAAAGGGCAGTACTTCTTCGTTGGGAACTGGCCCGACTTCGCGCAACAACTCGCGCAACTTTGGCCCCAGCTTGGTTATCACGGTTTGCCCAAGGAAGCTCCAAAGAGGCATGTGCCCGGCATGGCGGCCTATCACACCTAGCTTGTCCTGCGTTTGCACTGTGCCACTGCATGTCACTGTCATTTCCGTGGCGTCTGGTTCGACAGCAAGCAGGGTTACGGTGTTAAAATTCTGATCATCGTATTCAAGCTGCGGAGTGGCGTTTTCGTATTGCATATCCCAATGCAGAATTTGCTGACCTTGCGTCTCTTTTGGGGTCAGACGCAGCCTTTGCAGCGCGTGCACAACTGGCTCTGAGAAACTGTATCGCGTGGTATGGCGGATTGAGAGCTGCATCGCGGGATAGCCTAAGCAAGGAACCGATAATCGTCAGCTATAGCGCCAGCAATCGCAGCATTGCGTGCCATGAAATCGACGAGGAATTCGTGCAGGCCGCGCTCAAAAATGTCGTCCACGCTAATATCCGAGAAGTCCTCATCAGCCGCGCTCATCAGTGCGTGGCATTGCCCCTTGGCACCGTGCAACCGAGCCAGCGCGTTCAAGTTTTCGCGCAATGCGCTTCGGCAAAAGCCAAGGCTGCGCGGGAAGCGATCATCAAGCACCAGGAATTCGACGATCCCGCGCGCATCAATCGCGCCAGAGTTGAGCCAATTGTATGCGCTGGACCCTGCGACTGAACGCAAGACCTGATCCCATTGTCCGCTATCCACGCTTGACCCAACGTAGGAGAGCGATGGCAGCAGCAGATAGTACTTGATGTCGAGAATTCGCGCGCTTGAAACGCCTCGTTCCAAGAACATCCCCGCGCGCGCAAAATGATAGCTTTCATTGCGCAGCATCGTTCCATCAAGCGCGCCGTGCACCCGTGTGCTTGCGCGGCGGATCAAAGTGACCACATCGCCTACAGCGCTTTGGCTCACTGGCCGCGCCAATTTGGCGTCCAGCTCCATCCAACTATCATTGACCGCCTCCCATACGTCGGAGGAAATGTTGGTCCGCGTTAGCCGTGCATTTTGCCGCACCGCGCCAAACATCTCGCGAATATTCGCCGGATTGGTTTTGTCACGCAGGATAAAGTTCCACACCGCTTGGCCGTCATAGCTGTCATAGGCGGATTCAAACGCCACCTGATTGCCTGACGTAGCGATCACCGAACGCCATTCATCTTCTGCTGTCGCCAA
>CAZOLE010000124.1:0-6241 GCA_964580445.1 uncultured Porphyrobacter sp. | reverse complement strand
GCAGAAAACCAACATCGCGGCGGCAATGGTGGGTCGGCGGTTTAACCAACGCTCATAAAGCTTGCGCAGGGGCGCTTGGATGCGCAAGAAACGCGTATGGATGAAACACAGCCACAAGCCCCGTCAGCCGATCCAACCGATGGCGAATTGACGCCGCTTCACCCCAACTACAAAACGGTGCTGAGGTTGCAGGCGGTGCTCTATAGCATTCCGCTTATCATCGCCGCTTTGGTGGTCGAAGCGGCAATTGCAGGCGAAGACCTACTTCCCTCTGGCGTGATCGCCGGCTCGGTGATGCTGATCTGCATTGTCTTTATCATCCGCTTGCCTGCGCGACGTTTCCAAGCGCGCGGCTATAATATGAGCAGCGATCGTTTGCGTGTTGTGCGCGGGCTTTGGTGGCATTCTGACACAGTGGTCCCGTTCGGGCGGGTGCAACATATTGATGTCGATCAAGGGCCGCTCGAACGGTTCTTTGGCATTTCAACGATGACTTTGCACACGGCGGGCAATCACAACGCTTCGGTGCATTTGCCAGGTCTGGAAAAGGAGCTTGCTGGCGATATGCGTGAAGAAATCCGGTCCCATATCAAGCGCGAGAGCGTGTGAGCGAGCCGGTCGCCTCCGACGCGCCTGAGGCCGGGGGTGTAGAGCCTCTGCGTACAGCGCCGCTTAGCGTCGTAATTGGAGCGGTATCCGGGCTATCGAGCGCGATTGTTCCTGCACTTATTGCTGGTGTCTCAAGCGGTAGCGGTGCGCTGGGTCTGGTGATCGGGTTGAGCGTGGCGGTCGTGATTGCGGTGCTGGGCATCGTGTTTGCCTATATTCGGTGGCATCGTTTGACCTACACTGTTGGGGAGCAAGATATTCGCGTGGAAAGCGGCGTGTTGAGCCGCTCTGCGCGGTCCGTGCCCTATGAACGCATTCAGGATGTGAGCTTAAAGCAAAAGTTGCTTCCGCGCCTGTTTGGGCTTGTCGCAGTCAAGTTCGAAACAGGAGCGGGCGGCGGGGAGGATCTGTCGCTGTCATTCCTGACCGCCGCCGAGGGCGAGCGTTTGCGGCAATTGGTGCGCGCGCGGCGCGATGGCGAAAGCGTGGCGGCGCAACCTGGGTCCGAGGCGTCAGAAGCGCTCACAGCGGCTGATGAACCTGAAGAAGAGGCGTTGTTCGAAATGAGGCCGCCCCGCCTTTTCGTCTTTGGCACTTTCGAATTTTCGCTCGCTGTCTTTGCGGTGCTCGCGGGTCTGTTCCAATACTCGAACAGCTTTTTGAACTTTGATGATATTGACGGCGCAGATGTCGCGGATTTTGTCGAAGGGCAAGGCGGCTGGCTTACTGATCTCACCGCTTATGGGCAGGTTGCCACTGCGATATTCGGCTTGATCGCATTTTTCGTTGTTGGTTCGGTGTCGGGGTTGGTCCGCACCTTCTTGCGCGAATGGGGTTTTCTGCTGGAGCGCACGGAGCGCGGGTTTCGCCGGCGGCGAGGATTGCTTACCAAGACCGATGTGGTGATGCCGATCCACCGGGTCCAAGGGATTATTATTGGCACGCGCTTGCTGCGCTATCGTTTTGGTTGGCACAGTTTGCGCTTTGTGAGTTTGGCGCAGGATTCAGGCTCGTCCAACCATGTCGTCGCGCCCTTCGCAAAGCTCGATGAGATCGATCCAATCGTTGCCGCCGCCGGGTTTGTGATGCCCGATGAAACGGCTGACTGGCATAGAGCGAGCAAAGAATATCGCGATGACAGCGCGCTTTTTGACGGGATGTTTTGGCTGATCCTTGCGATCATCGTCTATTTCGCAATGTCAGCGTGGTTGCCCGAATGGGCCGTGTTAGCGGGTGCGGCTCCGCTGATGATCGGAGCTTTGTCTGTGGCGGCGAACATTTATGCTTGGACGTTTCATCGCCATGCTTTTGATGCAAAGCAGATCACATCAACGCGAGGGTTGATGTCTCCCAAAAGTCAAATTTCGACGCGGCTTAAACTCCATTCGGCTGAGATCGCACAAGGGCCGATTGCGCGTTGGCGGGGCTATGCAACTTTGCATTTGGGGCTGGCGGGAGGCGTATTTGCGATCCCCGGTATTCCGATAGAGCGAGCCCGCGAGGTCCGGCGAGAGGTTCTCAAGACAATCGCCACAACCGATTTCTCGCAGTTGGAGAGGGATTAGGCTCGCAAGTCCGCCCAACCCGGATTTTCGTCGAACTTCTTTGCAACATACCAGCATTGCGGCTCCACCTTGAAGCCATGCTCGCGCGCGTCGGCGATTAAGCGGTCGACCAATCGCGCTGCGACACTGCGCCCGCCAATCGGCCTTGGGACGACAGTGTGTGTAGCAATTCGTACATTGTCAGCCTTGCCTGGTTCCCATTCGAGATAGCCTGTCGCGTCTTCGCCTGTGATAACTGCAGTGTACTTGCCGCCATCGCCGTGGACCGCATGTGTGATGCTCAGATCGGTCGCTTCTTCGTAAGTCATGCTATCTCCTGCTTGCCAAGTGCGCCATGGGCTTTAGATGCCAGCATATGGCTGGCCCTAAACCCTTCCTATCCGACAACGCGGCACCGGTTCATCCCAAAGTGTGGGCCGCGATGCAAGCGGCGGACAGCGCGGATAATCCTTACGATGGGGATGTCCTATCGGCTGAGCTCGATGCGCGCTTTACCGACCTGTTCGGACGCGAGTGCGCTGGGCTTTGGGTGGCAACCGGAACGGCAGCCAATTGTCTGGCGCTTGCGACCATGGTTCAGCCGCATGGCGGGGTGGTTTGCCATGCTGAATCGCATATCGAAGTCGATGAAGGTGGTGCGCCGGGGTTCTTTCTGCATGGTGCCAAACTGATGTTGGCTGGCGGTAAGGGTGCGAAGCTGGCACCCGACGATATCGCCGCGCTGATCGATCCGATCCGCGATGATGTGCATCAGGTACAACCTCATGCCATCGCGGTTACGCAGGCGAGTGAATATGGGTGCAGCTACTCAGAGCACGAGCTTGCTGAGCTTGGGTCCTTTTCTAAACAGCGCGGCCTTGGCCTGCATATGGACGGCGCACGGTTTGCGAATGCGGCAGCTTTTTTAGATGGTTCGGCGCAGGCCGCCGCAGGGCCGATCGACAGCCTCGCCTTTGGCTTTATCAAGAATGGCGCGATGAGTGCCGAAGCAGTGGTTCTCTTCGATCCTGAGCAGGCCGCGCTGGTCAAATATCGACGCAAGCGAGCGGGCCATTTGCAATGCAAGGGCCGCTATCTTGCCGCGCAAATTCTGGCGATGCTCGACGGTGATCTGTGGCTCGACAATGCGCGCCACGCCAATGCCGCGGCGCAGGAAATTGCGGGCGGCTGCGTTGAACGATTGATGCACCCGGTCGAAGCCAATGAGCTGTTTGTTCACCTATCTCCGGAAGAACGCGAAGCTTTGCGGGCGCAAGATTTCGCCTTTTATGATTGGGGTGATGACGCGGCGCGGTTTGTCACCGCGTGGGATACGCGGGCCGAGGACGCGACTGCGCTGAGCAAGGCCATCGCCAGCCTGTGAGCGCTCCCGCTCCTTCAATGCTGAGCTGGCGGGTCATTATCCCGTTTTTGCTGACCGGTTCGATCTGGGGTTCAACTTGGTTTATCATCACCGGACAGATCGACGGTGTGCCCGCAGCGTGGTCGGTGTTTTACCGCTTCGCGCTTGCGACCCCGGCGCTATTCTTGGTTGCGTTTTTGATGAAGCGCAGGCTCAAACTGAACGCGCCTGAACACCGCCTCGCGATACTCGTGGGCCTGTTCCAATTCAGTGGAAATTTCCTGTTCGTCTATCACGCAGAATTGTACGTCACATCGGGCATCGTTGCGATGATGTTCGGCTTGTTGATGGTGCCCAATGCGCTGTTTGGCCGCTTCTTTCTGGGTGAGAGAGTGCAAAGCGTCTTTCTGGGCGGCAGTGCGATCGCGATTGTGGGGGTGTCCCTGTTGTTGGTGCATGAATGGCTCAGCAACCCCGAAGCGGGCGTGATTGGGGGCGATCCGGGCTGGGGTATTGCGCTGGCGATGCTGGGCATTTTGGCGGCGTCAGTGGCGAATGTGATCCAAGCAAACCCCACAGGGCGCGCGGTTCCTATGGTGAGCTTGCTGGCTTGGGCGATGCTGTATGGGACTTTGGGCAATCTGGTTTTTGCATTGGTAACGGCAGGCCCGCCACCGGTGCCGACTGTTACGAGTTACTGGGTCGGCATCGTCTATCTCGCGCTGATCGGGTCGGTCATTACCTTCCCTTTGCACTACAATCTGGTGCGCGAAATTGGCGCGGGACGCACGGCCTACAATTCAATCCTAACCATCTCGGTTGCGATGCTGATTTCGACTTTGTTCGAAGGCTATCAATGGACGTGGCTGACACTGGGGGGAATGGTGCTGGCCGTGGTTGGGCTGGTGTTGGCGTTGAGGTCTCGCGCTTCTTAGTTTTCTGTCTCCGCAGCGCATCCGCGCTGCGCTATCCTCGCTCATGCGATCAAAGATCGCGTCACTGCGGGCGGGCATTCGCCCTTGCGGCCCTGCGGGCCGATTCAACGCAATGCGGATAGCCCTTCCACATAGGTCGGATATTGCGGCCGCCAGCCCAGCACACGTTTGGCTTTCCCATTCGCGACGCGGCGGTTCTCGGAATAGAACCCCCGCGCCATCTCTGTCAGATTGGCCTGTTCGAGCGTTTCGAGCGGTGGCGGCTCCAACCCTTGAAGCGCGCAGGCATGTTCGGTGACTGCATTGCCGCTGGCGGGTAAATCATCCGCGAGATTATAGGCACCGCGAGGGGCATCTCGCGTGATCGCTGCGACCACGCCGGTTGTGATGTCATCGACATGGCAACGGCTGAACACTTGACCCGGCAGATCAATACGCCGCGATTTGCCTTCGCGAACACGGTCCAGCGCGCTGCGCCCCGGCCCATAAATGCCAGGCAGACGGAACACGCGCGCATCCATCGCCATCCATCGAGCATCGGCCTCTGTGCGTGCATTGCGCCGGCCCGTGCCCGTGGGTGAGCTTTCATCGACCCACGCGCCGCCTGCATCGCCATAGACCCCAGTTGAGGAGAGGTATGCGAGCCGCTTTCCCACAATGTCCTGCGCATAGGTTTCTAGAACGGCATCGAGGCCGCTTTTGCGGTTTGGCGGGACCGAAGACAGGACATGATCGCATCCAGCAATCGCCGTGCGCACCGCATCACGATCGGCAAAGTCGATATTGCCTGCGCTGCCGGTTGCATCGACCTGCCATCCTTGCAGCTCTAACGACGCTTTGATCCGCTGGGCCGTATAGCCGAGGCCAAAAATGAACATTCTCGCCATGCTGAGCTTAGTGGCGCTGGACGCGCAGCAAAATCAATCTAAATCGGTGACTATGGATATTGCACAAGACTCGATCACCCCGAACGATGCTCCCCCTGTTCCGGCTAAACCGCCGCTGATCAAGCGCGAGGATTACACCCCCTACCCGTGGTTGGTCCCGGAGACGAAGCTGCACTTTGAGCTGGGCTTTGAAGAGACGCGCGTGACTGCAACGCTCAACGTGGCGCACAATCCAGCAGCAGAAGCGAGCGCGCAGCTGCGCCTCAATGGCGACGGGATCACAGCAGACAGCGTTACTGTCGATGGCGTTGAAACAAGTGCATGGCAGATGGACGGGCCAGATTTGGTGCTGACGCTGCCGGGCGAAGCGCATGTGGTCACTATTGCAACCACCATCAATCCCAGCGCCAACACAGCCTTGATGGGGCTGTATGCGTCGAATGCGATGCTGTGCACGCAATGCGAGGCCGAAGGGTTTCGGCGTATAACCTTTTTCCCGGATCGCCCGGACGTGCTGTCAACATACAGGGTGCGAATGGAGGGCGCGAAAGACGCTTTTCCGATCCTGCTTTGCAACGGCAACAAAGAGGCGACCGGTGACTTAGATGGTGGCCGCCATTTCGCCGAATGGTACGATCCTTGGCCCAAGCCTGCCTATCTCTTTGCGTTGGTTGCTGGCGATCTGGTTGCGAAATCGGGGCCGTTCACAACGGTGTCGGGCCGCGAGGTCGAGTGCAATATCTGGGTTCGTGCCGACGATCTGGAGCGCACTGACCATGCGTTGGAATCGCTCCATGAGTCGATGAAATGGGATGAGGAGGTGTTTGGTCGCGAATATGATCTCGACCTCTACAACATCGTCGCAGTTTCCGATTTCAATATGGGAGCAATGGAAAACAAAGG
>CAZOLE010000123.1:0-6255 GCA_964580445.1 uncultured Porphyrobacter sp. | reverse complement strand
GACTTCGAGCAGCGTCAGTCGACTCGCCATAGCTGAAATGCGTGGCAAAATAGAATTGCGAGATAGCCTTATCGATCTGAAATCTCGGAGTAGCTTTTAGCTCGCTGGACCATGTTGCCAATTCAGCGTTAAACAGACCGACCAATTCTCCTATCTTCTCCGAATTCAATGCCAGATCGGACGACTCAAACTGTGCGCGGCGCAAATCACTCCGAGCCAAATCCCAGTTATCGCCTCGCTCATTCTGTGTGACGGAATCCAACGCATCCATCCCGCGCGCGATCGCGGCATCAGCTTCGTTCGGCTTGCTTTTGGCATGCATCAAAATAAGCGCACGGTAAGCCTCCAGCGTACCCTTGGTAGCGCTGCTATGAGCTGAAAGTTCTTGCGCGTCTTTCAGGAGCGATTCTGCCCGGTCAAGGTTGGCAAGCGCTAGCTCGTGGTCTCCGAAATTTGGCTGAGCCGAAACCCCTTGAATTCTCGCAAGCTCAACAAAACCTCTTGCGATATCAAGGCTCAATGAAGGGTCATTCTCTGCCAACCCTGACAGCGTCAGCAGATACGATTGCGCGCGATTGACCAGCTCCTTACGGGCTTGCCCATTGCCAATCACCTTGGCAAGTTGTTCGTTATGGTCGAAAAGCATGTAGTTTGCGAGATTGCGCAATTGCTCCACTCGCGTAGCCTCAGCTTGCCTCGCGCGCTCGGCCTGAAAATAGGCTGTGGTCGCGATGACGAAGGCTGAAGTCAGGGCGATCAAGCCAGTAACTCCAGCAAGAACGGGGAGCCGGTTTCGACGATAGAACTTGCTCAATCGGTATCGCGTTGTGCCCGGCATCGCGCTCACGGGCTGCCCTTTCAAATAAGCTCTTACATCATCGGCTAGCTGCTCAGTTGATAGATACCGCTCCTGCGGATCATCGGCCGTCGCCTTCGCAATGATCGCAGCAAGCTCGCTTTCGGACTGTTTGGCCAACAAAGCCTCAAGCATCTTTCCAGCAGAATAAATATCGCTGAGAACAGTTGCGGAATCGCCAGAGATCCGTTCAGGAGCAGCATATCCTGGGGTCATGGTCACAGCACGAATGGGCTGTTCGCCAACGATCAGGGCAGCTTGTTCTTCACCTTCTGGTCGGGCGATCCCAAAATCGATCAACTTTGCATCCCCAGCCTCATCCACGAGCACATTGGCGGGCGTCAGGTCGCGGTGGACGACCAGATTGCGATGCGCATGTCCAGCCGCGCTGCAGACCTGCAAGAACAGTCGTAACCGTGTCTCTTGGTCTGGGCGATGCGCGTTTACCCAATCCAGCAATGGAATGCCGGGGATACGCTCCATTACGATATAGGGTTGGCCAGTTTCGGTCGTCCCACCGTCAAAAAGCCGGGCGATATTGGGATGATTGAGCTGCGCAAGAATCTGGCGCTCGCGATTGAAGCGTTCCACCAATTGCTCGGTGAAAAACCCGTGTTTGATCAGCTTGATAGCGACGGAGTGCTCAAAATCCTCTGCATCACGATCAGCGGAGAAAACAGTCCCCATCCCGCCCGATCCGATAACTCCAGTAATCCGATAGGCTCCAATCTTATCCGGCACCGGTTCTGGGTCGATCGCATCCAGAAACGCCCCGGTTTTGAGATTAAGTTGCTTTTCCGCGTGCCAAATCGCGGTAACTCGCTGTTTCAATTCAACATCGCTGCCGGTTTTGGTGAGAAGCCACGCTTCGCGAGCAGCTTCATCGATGTCGAGCATTGCCTCGAATAGCGTCAAAGCACGCCGTTCGAGAGCCGGATCAGTCATGGTCAATCGGCTGTTGGATGGCATCGGCTAACCACGCCCTCGAAGTGAGCCAGCGACGTTTGATCGTCGTGTCAGACCTGCCTCCTGTGACTTCGGCGATTTCGCTCACCGTCATCCCTCCAAAATAGCGCATTTCGACGATCTCGGCATATTCGGGATCAATCGCATTCAGTCGTATTAGCGCGGAATCGAGCGAAAGCAGATCAACTTGCGGCATCGCGCCCTCAATATTGGCGCGCAGTTCAACCTTTTGATGCTTACGCTTGCCCGATTGTCGCGCGCGCGCTTGATCAACCAGCACGTTGCGCATCATGCGTGAGACAAGAGCCATCAGATGGGTGCGGTCGCCGAACTCGGGTTGCTCGCCAAGGATATTCAGCATGGCTTCGTTAACCAAATCATGGGTCGAAAGCGAGGTTGAGTGTTCTTTGCGAAGCCGAGCTGCCGCGATTTGTTCGAGCTGAGGCATCACTCTAACAGTGAGTATCTCGCGCGAAGACAAATCGCCATCCCGCCAAGCCACAATTAATTGCTTTGTTGTCAGGTTGTCTCTCATTGACAGACTTATGGAATAAGACATTTGGTTCTTCGAATCTTTTTTGCTGATGGCGATGAAGCGTCTGATCAGACTAACGAGGTATGTCGGATCTAACATGCTACCGGCAGGGGTTTTGTCAGTCTAAGTGCAACTAGTCTCTGATTGGCGCAGCGATCCCGGACTCAAGTGCGTGTCAGGGCATAAGGCTTTGCCAATCAGGCAGTGCGGCTGAGCAGGCAGCCTCGTAAGTCCTCCTATCTGTCAGATGTCTTTGGGTGTTGACACGCTGGCGCTGCACTTCTGCTGCAAACAGCGGGCCGAACCTATTCCACCATAACCGCACCGTCTCGTGGCAAAAATCGATCCCTCGCTCGGCCAGCAGGTCCTCTACGTTCCGCTGCGAAAGTGGAAACCGGACGTACATCATCACAACCAAGCGGATGATCTCAGGCGAAGAGTTGAAGCGTTTGAAAGGGCTTGGTGGTTTGGCTCTCTACTTGCGCTCATACCCCGCCGGTTGCATGCCAAATCAGAAATACCTTTGTTAGTCGGACAAGACTAGGAGGGGTGCGTGAAGTTGCAAACTTTTCCCCTTGCTGCCAATTAGCGAGTGGGGGTGCATAGATTGCCTGGTGATCTGCGTAGTAGGGCTGAGGCTGCGATGCTGACGGCGACGCTGTTTGGCGAGTTCAAGTTGCAAACTGCGGCTGGGGAGCCGGTTGCCATCAACAATCGCCGCGGAACCTTGGTGCTGGCGATCCTTTTGCTACAGCCTGACCACTCGATTGAGCGCGAGGCTTTGGCCAAGCTGTTATGGCCCGATCGCTTTGTCCCGCAAGCCAAAGCCAGTCTGAGACAATGCTTGCATGATTTGGGGCGTGCGCTCGATGCGTTTGACTTTTCCGGACTGCAAGTAAGCCGCAATGCTGTGGCTCTCGATCAAGGCTCGGTTGAGAGTGACATGGGCTGCCTTGAAACGGCGCTGGCACAAGCTTCGGAAAGCGCCACCGGCCAATTGCTTGCGATTGGCAATGCTCCGGCGCTGCAAGGAGTCACTCTCAATTCCGCCTTTGATGATTGGTTGGCCTTGCGCCGCGACCATATTGATACGCGATTGAAGGCTGGGATCGCCAAAGCTTTGGCGACAATGAACAAGCGCGAAGGCCAATTTCTGGTTGAGGCCGCGCGGGCTCGTTTCCCGGCCTTGCAAACCGCCGCCGAGACGGTTGCACCTATCACTCTGGCTTTGCTCCCGATTAGCCAACTCGATGAAGTTGGCGGCGACTTTTACCTAGCGGATGCGGTGCTCGATGAGCTTTCTGCGCGACTTGGGCGGGTCGAAGGGATCGCGCTTGCCGGGCGCACTTCGGTTCAGGCGATTGCGAGTCGAGGCGGTACGCTTCCCGAAATGGCGGCTGCCTTGAAGGTGTCGCACCTTATGGAAGGCGAGGTTAGACGGCGGCCTAGCTCAATCGACGTTCGGATTGCGCTGATTGAAGGCGCTTCGGGCACTGAGCTTTGGTCTGAGACAATTACCGGCTCAGTCGAGGACTTCTTGCAGTCTAGGAAGGTAATCGGATCGAACGTTATTGGCGCGATCAGCAACGCTCTGGGTATTTCGGGATCGCCAATGCCAGCCCGCCAAATGACGGTCAATCGAGAAGCCTACACTTTGTATCTTCAAGGCCGCGAAATGCTGCACCGGATGGAAGTCGAAGGCGCGATTTCCAAATCGGTGGACTTGTTGGAGCGCGCGCTCAAACTTGATCCTGATTTTGCGGCATGCTGGATGGAATTGGCCGATGCGCATGTCAATGTCGCCGCGTTCACACCGAGTTTGGAGCGGGTTAAGAACTCTGCGGACGCGGCGCGTTGCGCTGCCCGCGCTATTGAGCTCGATCCGAACCAAGGTCACGCCTATTCAGTGCTAGGCGTCCACGAATGGACGTCGTTCAATCCCGCAAGAGCGCTGGACTATTCGCTTGAAGCCTATGCCCGCGACCCGGGCAGCTCCGATGTTGCATCGCGCCTTGGTGCGTGCCTGCTCTATCTTGGCAAAGCCCGCGAGGCGCTTCCTTATATAGAGGCGGCGGTTGAGCGTGACCCGATCTTTGCACGCAATCACGCGATGCTGGTTTCCGCCTATTTGAGCAACGGCCAAATTGAAAAGGCATGCGAGGCTGGTCGCAGCATGGTCGAACTTGGCGGTCTGCCAATGTACCTTGCTTTGGCGCAATTTGCTCTGCGTGACTATGATAATGCGGTTAAGACCCATTATGATAGTCGCACATTTCTCGGCACCATATTGATGCGGCCGCCGGGCATGCCGGAAATGGACGACGCGGCGCGTGATGCCTACTTTGCGTTCGCGGCACGCGGGCTTTTCAGCGGCGAGGAAGAACCCAGAAAAGCCTATTGCCAAATGCTCAATGGCCTTCATGCCACCATGGCCGACCCCTTCGATCACTCAATTGCAATCCCTGCCATATGGATGGGGCACAGCGAATTGGTGATGAAGCTCTATTCCGAGCGCATACACCCCGCCAACATGTTTGGTCTGATGAGCCTTTGGATTGATATCGATCCAATCAACAATATCCGATTGCATCCCGACTTTATGGCGTTTGCTGAAAAGATCGGCATGGTCGAGGCGTGGAACCGCCATGGATGGCCTGATTTGATGCCATCAGACCCGCGCAAGAGCTAAATGTAACACGAATTAACGTTTTATTGACGCTTTGGCACGTTGACCATTGAGGGCACTCCGGTGCATTTCATTTCCAACGGGTAAAACAAAAAATCAACCGTTTTGAACAAGTTCCACAAAATGTGATTGTGGGGCGTAGGATAATATTGCCTTGTTCTTAGATTAGGTCGCTCAATACTTATATTCCTTCTAATATTGTAGACTATTGCAAAATTTGATTTGAATCGGAGGACTTAACCATGACCAATGTACTTACATCTACCGCCATCGCGCTTGCTGCAGTTGTTTTGCCGCTCTCTACCGTCACTGCCAACGAGCTGCGCTCAGCCACAGTCGAATATGCCGATCTCAATCTCGCCACCAGCGCCGGCCAAGCCGCTCTCGATCGTCGTATTAAGCGCGCCGTTAATGCCGTTTGCGGGCGTATGCTAAATCGACCTTCGCTGGATGCAACCGTACGGCTTTGTCGCACCGAAACCATGCTCATTGCGCGTCAATCCCGCGACCTAGCGGTTGCGAGCTATGGAGACGGAACGCTTGCCAAGGCTGATCGCAAAATTCGGTTCGCAGCGAAATAGATCAAAAATGACATCGGCCCCAGACCTTGGATTGAAAGGAATGGCGCCTGTCTTGCGGCGCTGGACTGCTTGAAGTTCTTGGCAGCCCAGCGCCCTTCTTACTCATTCCAAAACATACAGGTTCGCGATCATCGGTCGCGGTCATGGGTCGCATAGGGACTGACTGGTCGATGCCGAACAAAGGCAAGATCAGCGGTAAAGACGTAAAAAAGGGAAAACATCATGAATGCATTCAAAACCATAATCGCCGCTACCACCATTGCGCTGACTGTACCGATGGCTGCACCGGCTATCGCTCAGGACTTCCCCCTCGAAGCTGGTGAATACGCTGAAGTCTCAGGAATCTTCGTCAATGATGGTGCGGAGTTCCGGTATGCTCAGCATCTCGCCGATCGCTGGGTCGAATCCCAGGAGTTTGCCAAATCTAAGGGCTGGATCACTGGTTATACGATCTACATCAACGTCAATCCGCGCGAGGGCGAGCCGAACATCTATTTGATGACCAACTTTGCCCGCCTGCCTGATGCGGCCGAGCAAGAAAGTCGCAACGCCGCTTGGGCTGCATGGGCGAAGGAGTCCGTCGAGGCGCAAATCGCCGAAAGCGGAAACCGCGCCGAGTATCGTACCGTGC
>CAZOLE010000122.1:0-6289 GCA_964580445.1 uncultured Porphyrobacter sp. | reverse complement strand
CAGCGAAACAACTTGAAGATCACTTTGAGAATCTAGCGGGTAAAATCATCGTCGAGGGAGGTTACTATGCCGATGGGATGAAAGCCGTCACCAATCTCACTTCGGTCGAGGCTACCAAAAAGGGAATCGAAAAAGGCGTTGGAATGTATCTCGACAGCAAGTCAAAAAAACGCATCTCGCATCGGGCCTTTAAAAGTGGGCCGACAGCGGACTATATCGCTGGAAAGGTGCTCCAGCCAATTACAATTCGGTAGCGTATTCTACCCAGCTCACTGCTGCGCTTGGTGGTGCACCCGTATGTCGCGGTGGGTGATCTCACCGGTCCCAATGTAGTGATCGCGAAATGGGTTAAAGAAGGCCCGCTGGAGCGCGATTGCGCGGGTAAAGACCGGTTGATCGGCGCACAATATCCGGATCAACCTTTGGTGGTTTTCGTTCCAAGTGAATGACATTGGGGTGGTGAGAGCCGGACCATTGGCTCTGTGGTTTGAACGCAGCGCTCCGCCGGTGCTTTGTGAGATGTAGATATTGCTCACCATAATGCAGAAAAACTCGGCAAAATTGTCGTATTCCGCCAGTTCACCGCGCAAGGGGCGTGTATCTAGAAGGCCATTCGTGACGCGCATGGCGTGAAAGAGTTCATGGAACAGAACCTGATCTGCACTGCTGCCGGGGCCTACCCGCTTTCCGCGAAGCCGTGACCCGTCGATCCATTCTCCCGGTGTATAAAGAACCGTCGCACCGGCACCGTTGCCGGTACCTTGCCCAAAGCCGGGGAAGGGTTCGCCAGTTCTTGGGTTTCTAACTTGGTGTCCCGCCCGGAACCCTCTCGATGCCTCGGCTGGAGTGTCGCCCAAAGCACCGGCAGCAGCGGCTGCGTGCGGTCTAGGGTTTGGCACAATCCAAACTTGGCGCCTGATTGTTTGCAGCAAGAGCGCACCGACGGGCTGCAAGGCAATCTTTGAAAGCTGAGCATTGACTGCGCGCTCATATCCGTCGGGATTCCACGTCACATCTGGAGCAAGCACTTGCATGCTTCCGGACGGGTCGGTCCCATCAATTGTCAATATTCCGCGGCGGATAACCATCAAGATCGCTCCAAACTAAGTGGCGCAGAGGAGTCTGCGCTGGCGGCGATCCGGTTCTTATTTTCCTATATTATGCAGCCAATTCGCTTTCTTACAATCGCTATTTTAGACCGCTCAAACGTTAAACTTAAAAAGCAACACATCGCCGTCTTGGACGAGGTATTCCTTGCCTTCCTGACGCAGTTTTCCGGCGTCGCGGGCAGGGGCCTCTCCGCCTAGCTCGATATAGTCGTCATATGCGATCGTCTCGGCGCGAATGAAGCCTTTTTCAAAGTCGGTGTGAATTTCGCCAGCGGCTTGCGGAGCTTTCGCGCCGTCTGGAAAGGTCCATGCGCGCGCTTCCTTGGGGCCTGCGGTGAAGAAGGTTTTGAGGCCAAGCAGCGTGTAGCCAGCGCGGATTACCCGAGCGAGGCCGCTTTCGGCCAAACCCAATTCGGCAAGAAACTCGCCGCGGTCTTGTGGTTCCATGCCGATCAACTCAGCTTCAATAGCCGCCGAGACGATGACGGCTTGCGCGCCTTCCTCTTTGGCCTTGGCAAAGACTTTCGCCGACAGCTCATTACCCTCGGCCGCCTCTTCCTCGCCGACATTGCAGACATAAAGCACAGGCTTTGCAGTGAGCAGCTGCGCTTGTTCAAACAGGCGCGCTTCTTCGTCATCCTTTGGCTCGGTAAGACGCGCAGGCTTACCATCGCGCAGCAGGTCGAGAGCTTGGCCAAGCACGCTGGCGAGGATCTTCGCTTCCTTATCGCCGCCAGTTGCGCGTTTTTGCGCTGCGGGCACGCGCTTTTCCAGGCTTTCCATGTCGGACAGCATCAACTCAGTTTCGACCACTTCCGCATCCGTCAGAGGATCGACGGTGTTGGAGACGTGCTGAATATCGTCATCTTCAAAACAGCGCAGCACATGCACAATCGCATCAACTTCGCGGATATTGCCAAGGAATTGATTGCCCAAACCTTCGCCTTGGCTCGCGCCTTTTACGAGGCCGGCAATATCGACAAAGGCCAGCTGGGTCGCGACGACATTCGCACTTTCGGCAATCACGGCAATCTTAACGAGCCGTGCATCGGGTACTGCTACTTGGCCAACATTGGGCTCAATCGTGCAAAAGGGATAATTGGCCGCTTGCGCAGCTTGCGTCTCTGTCAGTGCATTAAAAAGGGTGGACTTGCCAACATTGGGCAGCCCCACAATCCCGCAACGGAAACCCATGGGAAATTCTTTCTGTTTGAAGTGTTGCCAGCGCCCTTAACGCCAGCGCGAAGCGAAGGCTAGGGGGTGGGGGGCGATGATGCGTCTTCTGCACCTTCGCTATCCTCAGCATCTTTGTCGAAAACACCGAGGCGGTGCATCTCTTCCTGAATGAACCACAGCGCCCAGATGTCATAGACCCAGTGCCCAATCATCACCGCGAGTAAGCTGCCCGTGGACCAGTAAATAGCGCCGAACATCATGCCGATGCCAAAAATGAAAGCGGCGACTTTGGGCTTGGCAAAGTGAATGACGGTGAAGATAGCTGAAGACGCGATGAGCGCACCGATGAATGGGATATACTCCGCGCCAAATACCAACAGTCCGCCACGGAAAAGCGCTTCCTCACCAATGCCTGCGCAGGCCGCCAATAGGATGATTGCGCCAAGCCCTAAGCGCTTCTCAAGGAATGCGAATTGTTGTGCCTGATCACGGACTAAGCCTTCGCCGAATTTGGGAAAGCCACGGAAAAGCAAATATCCCGCTGCGATCATCGCGCCCGCAATGCCAAGTCCGATCGCGATTTGGCGCGCATCGACGGTCACAAACTCGTTCAACTCGCGGCCAGACAGGAACCACAGGCCAAGCCCGATGACGACAAAGACCGTCGCTTGGGCCACAACCAGCGACAGCATTTTGCCTACCGGTATCTCGGCCATATCTTCACCGGGATGATTGGTCATTGCTGTCTCAGCGCCACGTCGCTCATAAATCGCGGGTCGTCGCCATCAGCGAGCCATTGCGCTTCTGCGCCAATTGCCCCGAGCATTTCGGCAAGATTTTCTTGCTCCGCCTTGGCGTAGTTACCGAGCACATAGCCGCTAACCCGGTCCTTATGCCCTGGATGACCAATTCCGAGCCTAACGCGCCTGAAGTCGGCGCCCAGATGTTTGTCGATGGACCGCAATCCGTTGTGGCCAGCGGTACCACCGCCTTGCTTCACTTTGACCTTGAACGGGGCAAGGTCGAGCTCGTCATGAAATACCGTCAGCGCATCGAGGTCGAGTTTGTAGAATCGCATAGCTTCGCCAACGCTGCGGCCACTCTCATTCATATAGGTTGCGGGTTTCAACAGGAGAACTTTTTGCGTCCCAATTCGACCTTCCTGAACCCAGCCCTGAAACTTCTTCTGCACCGAGCCAAAGCCATGCATCTCCGCGATCACGTCCAGCGCCATAAATCCGACATTGTGCCGGTGAAACGCATAGTTCGGTCCGGGATTACCTAGGCCAGTCCATATTTGCATAGCTTGCCTCTAGCGTCCGATACTCAAAAACAAAACACCGAGTCTCTTTCGAGACCCGGTGCCTTGGTGATTGCTTGGGTTGAACGAAGAAGCTTACTCGCCTTCGCCTCCGCTCTCTTCGCCATCGTCTTTCTGAGCGGTGGCTTCGACTGCGTCTGCTGCCACTTCCTCGGTCTCCTCATCTTCGCTTTCGCTGCGTTTGAGCGCAGACGGAGCGACGAGGGTTGCGATGGTGAAGTCACGATCGGTGATCGCGCTGGTGCTGCCTTCGGGTAGGTTGATCTCGCTGATATGGATCGACTCACCAACATCCTTGCCGGTGACATCAATCTCAATCTGACTTGGGATCTTGTCCGCTTCACAGATAAGATCAAGTTCGTGGCGGACCACGTTGAGAACGCCGCCTTTCTTAAGGCCGGGCGACTCTTCTTCGTTCGCGAAGACAACCGGGATCTGAACTTCGATTTTCGCGTCTTTGGAAAGCCGCAGGAAATCGACGTGAGTAGGGCGATCCGAAACCGGGTGCAGCGCCACATCTTTGGGCAGCGTGCGCACGCTCTTGCCATCAATTTCAACCTGCACGATCGAGTTCATAAAGTGGCCGGTCATCAGTTGCCTGACCAGTTCCTTTTCTTCGATGTGGATTGTCGTTGGTTCTTCTTTCCCGCCATAGATGACTGCGGGGACCCGACCTTCGCGGCGAAGTGCACGGGAGGCTCCCTTGCCTGCCCGTTCGCGCGCTTCAGCGGGCAATGTAAGAGCGTCGCTCATAAGTACTGCCTTTCGAATGCATTGTTAGAGTTGTTTGTTCGCAGCCACGCCTCCAGGGATGACCATAGCTCCGAAGCGCGGGCCGTTACCGTGGGTAGGCGGAAATGGCAAGTAAATTGATCGCGTGATCCGCGTGCAGTTCTATCGCAAGCGGCGTACAGTATAGCCGCGGTCTTCAAGCATCGCCGTCAGCCCATCATCGCCAACCAGATGCGCTGCTCCCACTGCGATAAGAGGGCGCTCAGCCTTAGCCAGAACCGGCTCCAGCTTGACCATCCAGTCTTTGTTGCGCTGAACCAGCAAGGCGTCCCGCAGTTCAGGATCGGTCATCATTCCCGTTATGGTAGCTTCTTTAATGGTCGTTACGTCGCCTGTTATCCATGCATCGCGCAATTGCGCCGGGTCTTGTACTTCATTGTCAGAGCTTTTGATTGCGCTGCGCAAAAGCACGCGCTGATCTTCCTCAGCGAGCTGATCAAACACCGAAAGCTGTGCGCGAACGCCTTCGAACTCTACGACATCGCGGCCTTCGAATTCGCGGATAACAACCCGGTCTACTCCGTAACGCGGGTCGCTTTGCGGATCACCGTTGACCAGCATCAAAGCCACGGCCCAAGTCTCGACCTTTTTAAGCTGTGCACTGGAAAAGCCCTCACGTTCGATGGTTGCTTTCAATGAGGCACGCTGTTCGCGCGGCACTCGCATTTCGATGCTGGGTAAGTCGGGGCTTTGGCCAAGTTCGGCAAAGATATGCGCAAGATCTTTCTCATCCTCGAGATCAGCAATTTCAACCATTAGGAAGTCGGCATCGGCGATCGCATTTTCGATAGGATCAGTCCGCCAATCCACACTTTCGGGCAGAGCATGGATGGTACCCAGCAGCCAGCCTTCAACGCCCCCGTTCGCGCTGGAAATTTCATAGATCAGTGGGCTGGGTGAAGGCGTTTCAACCACTTGCGCTTGGTCGCAAGCCGCCAGCCCTAGGATTGGCAGACTGAGCATAGACAGCGCGGCCAGCATCTTTCGAAAACGAGAGCTCATGTTCCCAAAGATGTGTGCAAGCGCGTCTATTCGCAAGGGTCGGTGATATTATAGAGGCCTATTGTACGCGCACAGATTCGATGCCGCGTGCGATCAGATAATCCTGCACGCTTTTCTCACCCGCAAGGTGCCCAGCGCCAACCGCCATAAAGATCGTACCTGGTTCATCGAGACGCTTGTCGATCCATTCCGACCACGTCTTGTTGCGATCATAAAGCAGCGCTTTCGCAAATTCTGGCTCGTCCTCAAGCGCTTCATTCAAAAGTGTCGCCACACCTTCAACATCACCCACGGCCCATTTGTCGATGATGGCGTTGAGCGAGCCAGCCAAGGTGTCCAGTTCAGCGGCCGTGTCGATGAGATAGCGCAGCTGCGCTTCCTGCGGCATAGTATCGAAGACATTGAACTGAAATTCGATAGTTTCCAGCGCCACGCGTTTTTTGTCGTCACCAATCAGGCGTTCAAGTACCTCTTCGGTTCCATTTTCCGGCTTAATTCCAGCTCTGCTGAACGCGACTTGCCCAAGGGAAATGGACGCTAGCCACGGTTTGAGCGGGTCGAAGCTCGCGAGCCGAATGTTCTGACTGGTGAGTGCGGCTTCGTAGGTGGCGCGCTGTTCGTCACTCATTAGACTTCTGACAGTGCTGCCATCGGTCAGTATACCTTTTTTTCCGATGGATACTTGAGCTGCGGCCAGCGCCTCAGGTGACATATCAATTTCGGTCACCAATGTGTCGCTGGCATCAATCGCAGTGGCGACGGTTTCGGAATACCAATTCACATCGTCGGGCAGGACGTGGACCGTACCGAACATATAGATGGTGGTGTCCTCATCAGAGACTTTCCAAAGCGCAGGACCGGTGGTCTTGGTTTCTTGAACGGTTTCAAC
>CAZOLE010000121.1:0-6331 GCA_964580445.1 uncultured Porphyrobacter sp. | reverse complement strand
GGCAATGGAAATGCCTTCGGTCTCAACAATGGCGAAGACGAAGGTGATGATGAGTTAAGTGTCGATGCCGGCAGCGGAGACGAAGATGATGACAACTTTGATGACGCTCCGGGCAATTCGGGCAACAGCAATGCGGACGGAAACGGCAATGGAAATGCCTTCGGTCTGAACAATGGCGAAGACGATGGCGACATCGATCTTGGCTTGGGTGAGGATGACGAAAGCAATGACGCCCCGGGCAATTCTGGTAACAGCAACGCCGGTGGAAACCGCAATGGCAACGGCAACAATGCTGGAGGAAACGGCAATGGAAATGCCTGCGATCTGGGCTGCGCTGCGAAACGAACCGGTTAATCCCGCACACACGCAGTGGTAACTCTTTCCTGCGATAGTCCTGCCCGCGGCTGGCTTTGACGGCCGTAAGCGAGGAGAAGCACCGTGTGGCTGAAGCAGGGGTCACGTGAGAAACAGGACGGAATGACTGGTGTTGTCGCTTTTGCGGCGGCAGTTCTGGTTGCGATGTTTCTCGCGCTCACCAATGCCACGATGGGGTTTGAACGCGGCATGCGCGATGCCCGCGACAGTTTGCGACTTGCGCCATCATCGGGTGATATAGTCATTGTCGAGATTGATGGTCGCTCGCTTCAAGAGCTGGATCAATGGCCGTGGCCGCGCAGTTACCATGCCGATGCAATTGCAAAACTTGACGCACTAGGCGCGGATCAGATCGCGTTCGATGTCGATTTTTCCGCGGTGTCGTCTGAACAAGAAGATGCTCGGTTCGCTGAGGCACTCGCTAGCCTTTCGCAAACCGCTATTCTTCCGACTTTCAAACAAGAAAACACTGCCGGTGATCGCAAGACTGTAAGTGAGGCTTTGCCTCTGCCGGCCTTTCGCGAGGCATCATTTCTTGCGTCTGTAAATGTCACTCCGTCCGCCAATGGCCGGATCATTCAATACTCCACCGGTGTGACCACAGGAGGGATGCCGCGACCATCGCTCGCTAACATGCTGTCGAAAAAGCCTGGCTCAATTGGTGACACATTCCGTGTCGATCAAGCGATCGATATTCGCACAATCCCGCGCATATCCTTTGTCGACTTGATCGATGGTCGGGTTCCACGCGACCAGGTGGAAGGTAAAAGCATCGTCATTGGAGCAACCGCGATTGAACTGGGCGACCGCTATCCCACTGCTCTATTCGGCGTTCAGCCAGGAGTAGTTGTCCAAGTCCAGGCCGCAGAAACCCTCTCCCAAGACCGAGTTCGAGAGACCGTCGGGCAATGGACCGCATTTCTAATTGTCGCGTTCTTCTTAGGGTTGTTTGTTGCTCACCGCGCCCGCCAGGGGCGGGGTGCTGCGCATTCGAGTTTTGTCGCTTGTGCACTGGGGGTGATGATCACTGGGGCTGCTTTGGTTCTCGATCAAACGACTCTGCCTTACATCGAATTGACGTTGGCTTTTGCATTTGTGGGTGTGTTCCTCGCGGTTCGTCGTATTTTGATTTCAGCCAATGATCTGCGGATTGCCAGACTAACGGATACCAAGTCTGATTTGCCGAACCGTGTAGCGCTAGAAACAGCTGTTCGCCTGGTGCCCAAGGCCAATGTCGTAGCAGCCCGCTTTGCCAGTTTCTCGGAAGTCACCACCGCTTTAGGTAGCGACAATCTGGCCGAGCTGGACCGCGCCATTGCTCGCCGGTTGAAGTTGATTGGAGGGGTCGAAGAAGTTTACCGACTTGATCGGGGCCTATTCGGTCTTTTTATGGCGAAGGGCTCAGGTGACAATCCGGCGCAAGCATCTCAATCCGGGCGTGCGATGTTCAATTCTCCCTTCGAAATCGCTGGAGAACGGCTGCGTTTGGAAGTGCATTTCGGCGGTGCTCAGGGGTCGATCGGCGATGCCGAAGACGCATCAGAGATGGCAAGAAAACGCGGGTTAGCATGGTCGTCAAACGCGCGTGGCCTGCACGAAGAAACGCAATATCGACAGCGCGTTTTGAGCGAACTTGACTATGCGTTGGCGAACGGCGCGATCACTCTTGCTTACCAACCTAAGCTGCGGTTCAACGACAGCCGGATTGCTTCGGGCGAATGTCTTGTGCGGTGGAACAGTGAGAGCATGGGCCCGGTTTCTCCGGCCGACTTTATCCCGATTCTGGAGGAACGTGGTCGTATCAAAGATCTAACAATGCATGTCTTGCGCGAAGCAATCGACCGTATCGCGGAGGCAAACGGAGAGGGCCATTCAATCGGTTTGGCAGTTAATGTCTCGGCTCAACTGTTGAGCGATGCGGTCTTCTTGAAAGAGGCGACTGAGCTCTTGAGGACAAGCGATGCTTCGTCTTCAGGCAAAGTAACTCTCGAGATCACTGAAAGCGCGCCAATGGCTGATTCTGGTGGCGCCCGTAAAGCGCTTGAGCAGCTGGCCAAAGCGGGCGCACGAATATCGATTGACGACTATGGAACTGGGCAAGCGTCGCTAAACTACCTGCAAGATTTCCCTGCGCAGGAGGTGAAGCTTGACCAGAGCTTCGTCCGCAATCTGACCAAAGATCACCGCGACCGAATTATGGTTCAATCGACGATCGAGCTAGCGCACGCATTGGGTTTTGACATTGTTGCAGAGGGTATTGAGGACGCAGAAACCCTTAGAACCGTTGCCGAATTGGGTTGTGATTTCGGGCAGGGCTGGGAGATTGGGAGGCCGATGCCTTGGGACGAATTCAAGAACGTTCTGGGACCGCGCGACCAAGAGGCCGCAGCCGCCTAGACCACTGACGAAGGGTCAGTCCAATGTGGCTGAGACTGCTTTGATGACGCCGCGTATCTCCGCTAGCCCCTTCATCCGGCCAATTGCGGAATAGCCCGGATTGGACGCGCGCTCGATATCACCCATCATCAAATGCCCGTGATCAGGTCTGATGAAAATGTCGCGGTCGAGCTCGCGTTCGTTCGCGATGAGATTGATGATGACTTTGACCATGTCGATATCGCTGTCGAGATGGCTCGCTTCCACAAAAGTGCGCTGTTCGGCAGGGTCGCGGCTGACCCCGCGCAGATGGGCAAAATGGATGCGCTCCGCAAAATCACAGGCCATTTGCGGCAAGTCATTGTCGGGCCGACTGCCATAAGTTCCAACGCATAGGGTGATGCCATTTGAGGGACTTGGCTCGCATTCGAACAGCTTGTTGAGATCGTCTGGCGTGCAAATTACCCGCGGCAACCCAAACATATCCCATGGCGGATCGTCGGGGTGGATCGCAAGCTTCACATCAAGCGCTTCGGCGACCGGCAATACCCGTTTGAGGAAGGCGACCAGATTGCTTCTGAGTTGGTCGTGATCAACACTGGCATATCGAGCGAGTGCTGAGCGGAAATCGGCGAGCGAATACCCTTCCGTCATTTTACCCGGAAGTCCGGCGATGATTGTGTTTGTTAGCTGCTCAATCTCCTCACCTGACATAGTGCTGAAGACACTTCGCGCACGCTCGATTTCATGGTCGGAATAATCGGCCTGAGCATCGTCACGTTCCAGAATGAATAGGTCGAAAGCGGCAAAGCGATCTTGGTCAAACCGCAGCGCATAGGCGCCGTTGGCCAGTCGATACCTAAGATCCGTTCGGGTCCAATCAATAACCGGCATGAAGTTATAGCAGATCGTACGGATGCCCTCGGTTGCCAAGTTCTCCATCGTAGCGATCCAAGCGTCAATGAAGTGTTCATGCCCGCCGGTCGCCAGCTTGATGTCGTCATGGACCGGAATGCTCTCGACTACCGTCCAATGCAGCGGGGAACGGGTCGCGTTTTGGGCTTCGACCAGTTGCTTATGCGCGCGGATAGCCTTACGCGGCCAGACTTCGCCGATGGGAATATGGTGAAGGGCGCTGACAATGTCAGTCGCGCCCGTCTGTCGGATTTCGTCCAAACTTACAGGATCATCAGGTCCAAACCATCGCCAGGACTCGCGCATTGTTTTAGTGCTCCCTAACTGATGCCTAAAGCATACCGAGCAGGCCTTGAAAGCCCATATAGCCGGTTAGCAAGGAAAACAGGAACAGAGCTCCGAGACCCAGATTGGTCAGCCAGCTGTGGCGATGTTCACCCATCAAATCGGTGCGGTTGCCAAGGTAAATGATGCACGCGACTGTAATCGGCAACAGCACAACGTTGAACGCTTGGCTTAGAATCAGGACAAAGACCGGGCGTGCGTCGAACAGGGGCACAACGAGACCTAGCAAGGACAGAGCAAAAATTGGCGCGCGGTACTTCCACTGCCGCATATTGCGCGGCTTGTTGCCATAGTCGCACAGCAGCCAGGGGATCATCAGCAAGTTTGGAAATTGTGAAGAGACACCCGCTGCGATGATGCCAATTGCGAAAATCGACACCGCCAGTGGCCCGGCCAATGGTTCAAGCAGGCCGATCATCTGCGAAGCATTTTCCAGCCCGATCCCTTCGGCATAAAGGCTGCCGGCCGCCGCCGCCATGATTGAGGCGCTGATGACGAACATCATAAACGCGGCAAAGCCAGCATCGCGGCGTTGCTGCGCATCGTGTTCCATTGTCCAACCGGCTTCTTTCACCAAAGTCGTGCGCATGATGAAGAGGCCTGAGAATATCGTCGTGCCGACCATTGATGCGATCAGCAAGAGCGGCCCAGTTTCGCTGGCGGGGACTTCGGGAACGCTAGGCACAAGCCCTTCTGCCATATCGCCAACGGGCGGCATCAAGATGAAGAAATTGAGCACAAAGCACGCCGCCATCACAGCGACGACCACAGCCAATGTACGTTCAAAAACCTGAGTGCGGCCGCTCCAAAAGATGAAGTAGGCGACCGCACAAAAGAACGCTGCGCAATAGAGCGGGTCTATGCCCCCGGGAACAAAGGCCTTTGACCATTCGTAGCTAATCTCCGCCACAATCCCCATAACGCCCATCACGCTCGCACAAACACCCACGCCAAGCGCGATGATGAAGAACATACCAACTGCGGGATGGATGTGCTTGCGAAAGGCCTGAAGCGCAGTTTCACCCGTGACCAAAGTGAAGCGGCCATAGCTCGCGATCATCAAGAACGTCGCGGCACAGGATATGAGGACGGTCCATAACAGGCTCATCCCATAATTGGCCCCGGCACTGGCCATAGTGGTCACACTGCCGGTACCGATGTTAAAGCCCAACAGGAAAATGCCGGGAAGGAATAGTGCTAATTTCTCTCTCATACTAAGAGGTTGAACACTGCGCTGTGCCGTTAGTCAATCGCGGCGAGTGCTTGAAAAGGGGCTAGGTGGCCCAGGGTCCAGTGATCGCGACAGTGCGCGTGGGCGCATATGCGTTCACAAAGAACCACTTGCCATCGGGCGAAAAGCATCCGCCTGCAAGCTCGGTCTGCATCCGCAATCTGGCGAAGGGGTAGGGGCTGCCTTGCGGCGTGATCCCGCGAATATAATTGTCGACGATCTCTGTGTATTGATCCTCACACACCAGCAAATGTCCTGTCGGCGCGACGCACAGATTGTCGCCGTAATTGAATTGCTCGCCGCTTTCGCTTTCGAAGAACAATTCGACCGTATCGGAGGTTTTGCCGCGACCCGGTACGAAGCGGAAGATTTGTCCGAATTTGGCCGCGCCACCGCTGGTCGAGCAGAAATAGAGATCATCACTCCCCATATGGATGCCCTCGCCGCGCGCGATAAGCGCCGCGCCTTTTGCTGCTGCTCGCAAGCGTAGATCGTCCTTGGGCGATTCAACATCGTCTAGGTCCACCCAGCTGACATCGTATGACTGCCGCAAAGGCATGGCTGCGCTGTCCCAATTGCGCGTATCAGACAGCCCTTCAATCACCATTGCTTGCAGCTTTCCGCCTTCGGCAAGCTTGCCGGGGACTTTGGGAATGAAGCGATAGAGAACCCCGTCATTTTTGTCTTCGGTCTGGTAGACATAGCCGGTTACCGGATCGACACAGGCGGCTTCGTGGTTGAAGCGACCCATTGCCCTCAGAGGTTCTGGTTCAACAAGGCCAGTGGCGTTGCCTGGTATTTCAAAGGTCCAACCGTGATTAACTGCTAAGCCATCGCCATAGCGTTGGCCCGGTCCGGTTGGCGCCTCTTCGCAAGTCAACCAACTGCCCCAAGGCGTCACTCCGCCGGAGCAATTGCGGATCGTTCCGCCAAGGGTGCGAAACTCGCGTTTAACGTCGAGCGTGGAGGCGTCGAGCACGATATTGGTTGTTCCACCTGGAACAATTTTGCCCTTATGCGTGCCAAACCCTTTCGCGATCTCTCCGCCAGCATCATCGGTCGGGATCAGTTCATGATTTCGCACCAGAA
>CAZOLE010000120.1:0-6374 GCA_964580445.1 uncultured Porphyrobacter sp. | reverse complement strand
CGCAATTGCGCGACCATCGGGCGATTCAATAATGCCAATGTCGCTGGATGTGTTGTTAAGCGATCCGGTCTTATGGCTGACGCGCGCGCTGCTTGGTATGTTCGCGACAATCCGGCGGCGTCCAGTGACCGTGCGGCTCATCGCTCCCAGCAGAATGCGGCGGCTTTGATCGTTGAGATATTCGCCCCGATACAGGCCGTGCAGCAGCCGCGCCATTGCGCGCGGCGTGGCAGAATCGCGCGGGTCAATCCACTCTGCCGGATTGAATTCGCCATCGTCGCGAACGAGTGTGGCAATGTCGCGGTCAATCGAAAACCCGTTGATCCCTTGACGCTGCATCCAATTGGTCACCGCCTTCGGGCCACCAACTGCGGCCAACAATGCATCAGTGGCCGGATTGCTCGACCGGGTGATCATGATCTCTATAAGATCGATGGCTTTCATCGTCTTGCCACGGCGCACAGGCGCAGCTGCGGATGAGTACTTGCGCGAGCCTGCGTGGATCAGAAGCGGAAATTCGCTTGTGAGCGAATAGCGGCCCTGTTCCACCAATTCCAAATAGGTTGCGGCAACCGCAATCTTGCTGGTCGACGCCATTGGAAACAGCTGATCGCCCAGAACCATAATTTGTTCGCCGGTCGTAACGTCGACTGCAGCCACGCCGATTCGGCCCCGACTGCCATCGGCTAGCTCAGCGATGCGCCGTTCAAAGCTGCTGGCGTAAAGTGCGTCAAAGCTCTTTGGGCCGCGAAGCTCGGTGCCTAGCACTTGATCGAAGCTGTTCTGGAGATCGTTCGCGTCCGCTGAGGCTGGGCTGGCGGCGAGCGTAAGACCAGCAAAAGCGGCGAATACTGATGACCATTTTCTAAAAACCATGAAGGTATTGCTACTCCAACGCATGTTGCATCAGGCTTAACGCTGCCCGATTCGTCGCGGCAAGCGGGCATATCGCCGTGTGCGACGAATGGTGCGGCGCAAGCGACCGACGCGACTTAACTGCGCAATAAAAGCCAATTTGCGCTCATGTGCCGCCTGTATCAGACGCAATCATGTTACAGCGACACAATCATCGACGAATTTCGTCAGATCGCCCTTGACTGTTTTCCGTCGCAGGGCAGTCTGGTCGCAATAGTTAATGATAGGACACTCATGACCCTCTCTCTTACCGTTTCGCGCTCCACTAAGGCTGTGGCAACTGCTATGCTGCTTGGCACATCCACACTCGCGCTTAGCCAGCAAATTGTGCAACCCGGCGCTCCGGGCCAAGCCACGAAAACGCTGTCTGCTGAAGAAGCGACGAAGCTTGCCAAGGCGAAATACACCGATGCCGATGTGGCGTTCATGCAAGGCATGATCGTCCATCACCAACAAGCAGTCGAAATGTCTGTATTGGTCAAAGATCGGACCAACACCGCAGACATCGTAACGATCGCGGGCAAGATCGAAGCCAGTCAGGCCGATGAAATCGCCTTTATGAAAGAGTGGCTCACCAGTCGCGGTGAAGCGGTGATGTTGCCAGGGGGCGAACATGCAGGTCACGCTGGTCATGCCGGGCATCAGATGATGGCGGGTATGGCGACGGCAGACCAAATGACAGCGCTGGCCGCTTCCAATGGCGCGGAGTTTGACCGCCAGTTTCTTACCCTGATGATCGCGCACCATGAAGGCGCGATTGATATGGTCGATGATCTTCTGGAACAGCCCGGCTCGGCCGCTGACCCTGTGATCTTCCGATTTGTTGGCGATATTGAGAACGATCAGAAGAGCGAAATTGACCGGATGGACGCCCTGCTGGCTGGGCTTTCTCCTGACCCGCGCGCCATGCTCAAGCCAGGCTTTGCCGATGCTGGTGAGGCGATCTTTAATCTGCGCAAAGTTGTGAGCCTGCCCAAACCGCCGGGCTTCTTCGATCCAGAAAACCCCGCCGATTTGCGCCCAGCTGTGCCGGAGCGCGATAAGAACGAAAAAAGCAGTGCTGAACTGACTCCGGCAGAGCTCGCAATCAAAGAAGCGCAAGATCAATTAAAGGCTGCGCGTGAAGCTGCGGCGGCAGAAGCTGCTGCACGCGGCGAAGAAGACTCGTTGACCGAGTTTGCGGAGCGCTCGCCGCTCTTGGATTTTGCATATACCGATATGGCGTTTTTTGACGATATCATGGTTGCCGGCAGCTATCATGGCTTCAACATTCTGAAGCTGGGCGAAGATGGCGTGCCAACATTGATGAGCTCCGTGGTTTGCCCCGGTGGCCAAGGCGACGTGTCTGTGGTTGGCAACTTGCTGATTATGAGCGTTGAACAGACGCGAGGTCGGGTGGATTGCGGCCTACAAGGCGTTGCTGAGGACATCAGCCCGGAGCGGTTCCGGGGCTTGCGCATTTTTGATATTTCAGACCTCACCGCGCCGCGTCAGGTTGGGCAGGTCCAAACTTGTCGTGGCAGTCACACGCACTCGGTTGTCGCTGTCGAAGACACGCGTTTGATCGTCTACAATTCCGGCACTTCGCGCGTGCGAGAACAGAAAGAACTGTCTCGTTGCATCGACAATCCCTCTGACAGCCGAACCGCGTTGTTCAGCATTGATGTGATTGAAGTTCCGCTTGCAGACCCATCGAAGTCTCGGATTATCAGCAGCCCGCGCGTCTTCGTCGATGAAGCAACCGGTGAGATTGCAGGCCTTTGGAAAGGTGGCGAAAGTGAAGACGGCGCGCAGGATACGCGGCCAACCGATGAATGCCACGACATCACCGTTTTCCCCTCAAAGAATCTCGCGGCTGGCGCATGTTCAGGCAACGGGATTCTGATGGATATCTCCGACCCAATGAATCCCAAACGGATTGATGCGGTCTTCGATAAGGGCTTTGCCTACTGGCACTCAGCAACGTTCAACAATGACGGAACAAAGGTGATCTTCACCGATGAGTGGGGCGGGGGTGGTCGTCCGCGCTGTCGTGCGTCCGACCCAATGACTTGGGGCGCGAATGCGATCTACGACATTGTCGAAGGCAAACTGCAATTCCGTAGCCATTATAAGATGCCTGGACCGCAAACCGACAAAGAAAACTGCGTTGCGCATAATGGTTCGATCATCCCAGTGCCGGGCCGCGATCTGTTTGTGCAAAGCTGGTATCAGGGCGGGATTAGCGTGATGGACTTCACCGATAGCGCCAAACCCAAGGAAATCGCCTACTTCGACCGCGGGCCGATCAGCAAAGATCAACTGGTCGTTGGCGGATATTGGTCGAGCTATTGGTACAATGGCCGGGTCTATGGGACTGAAATCACTCGTGGGATTGATGTGTTTGCGCTGACTCCGAGCGAGTACCTCACTCCGGCCGAAGTTGCTGCTGCGGAGGCTGCATCTTACGCAAACACGCGATTCAATCCGCAGACCCAAACTCAGGTCACGTGGGACGAAGAAGTGCTCAAAGCCGCCGAGGACAGCCGCAAAGGCGGGTAACGTCGTACGGCGATCTTCGCGCGATTGTCACAACAAAAAGGGGGCCAGAACGGCCCCCTTTTATTTGCGTGAAATCGGACGGTTTCAGCCTGCTTTGACGCTATCCATCCATTGTTCGATACGCTTTTCAAGCAGGCTCAGCGGCACCGCACCGCCACCCAAAACCGTATCATGGAAGCCGCGAATGTCGAATTCATCGCCTAGCTCCTCTTCGGCCTTTGCACGCAGTTCCTGAATGCGGATCATCCCGATTTTGTAGCTGGTCGCTTGGCCGGGCAGCACATAATAGCGCTGCACTTCCGACCGCACGGCGGTCTCCGGGTTGGGCGAGTTTTCGAGAGCATATTGCACCGCTTTTTCCTCGCTCCATCCCTTCGCATGGATGCCAGTGTCAACCACTAGCCGGATCGCGCGCCAAATCTCGCTCGAAAGCCGGCCAAAGTCTGAATAGGGGTCTTTGTATCCGCCCATCTCCTTTGAGAGCAGCTCCGTGTAGAGCGCCCAGCCTTCGCCATAAGCGGAGATAAAGCCACCTTGGGAACGGAACTTTGGAACGCCTTCGAGCTCTTGAGCGATTGAGACCTGCATATGATGGCCCGGATTGGCTTCGTGATAGGCGATTGATTCCAATTCTGGGATCGGCATTGCGCTCATATCGGACAGGTGAGCGTAATAGATGCCGGGGCGCGACCCATCGGGTGTGCCCGGGCTGTAATGTTGCGCAGCGCCATCCTGTTCGCGGAAGGGTTCAACCCGACGCACTTCGAGCGGCGCCTTTGGCAACGTTCCAAAGAACTCTGGCAGCCGTTTGTTGAGAGCATCGATATGCTCTTTGGCTTGCGCGATATATTGCTCTGCGCCCGCATCATTGTTGGGATAGAAGAACTGCGCATCGGTCCGTGTGAATTCGAAGAAGTCTTGCAAGCTTCCATCGAACTTCACTGTCTTCATAATCGCGCGCATCTCTTCCTGAATTCGCGCAACCTCTTTGATGCCGAGTTCATGAATTTCATCCGCGCTCAAATCGGTGGTGGTCATTGCCTTCAAGCTGGCTGCGTAAAATGCCTCGCCATTGGGAAGCTGTGTAACGCCGATGGTTTCTTCGGAGGTGTTTTTGCGGTCGGCCTCGTACCATTCAATGACGCGGCCATAGGCGGGCGCGAACCCTTCGGTTAGCGCAGCGCGGGCTTCCCCGCGCAGCTCTTCGGCGCGCTCAGCGGTGATAGCTTCGCTTTCGATCAAGCTTGTCAGATGCTTTTCTGTAGCGTTCCATAAAGCTGATGGCTCGCCCTCATCGAACGGCGCGCCGGTGGTCAGGTTGCGCGATTCCTCGATCACGGCATCGTAGGCAAACCGAGGCGCACGTGTGCCAGCCTCAGCATTAGCTTTGGCGCGTTCGAGCAATTGATCCATCGCCCCGCCGATCCCGCTTATCCGCGCGATGAAGGCTTGTATGTCGCTTTCATCTTCGACCGCGTGCTGGGTCAAAAGGAAGGTCGGCAAGCCCGATTGGGACGATCCCATCTGATGCAAGATGTAGGCCTGCTCACGAAACTCCCATGCGCGTTCTGCCTGTTCCAAACGGAACTTCCACATATCATAGGATAGCTTCCCGTCGGGCGTCAGCTCGTCATAGTCAAAATTGCCTTCCATTTCAGCGGTTGCATTGCGCATCCATTCGAGCTGTTCGAGTTGCGCTTCCTCGCTGAAATCATCAATCTTGTCGTAGTCAGCCTTCCTGCCCAGTGCGGTTTGGCTGATCGGGCTGAACGCAAGTTGCTCTTCGAATTTAACTTCGAACCATTCATTGATGCATTCGGTCTGTTCGCCGGAGCACTCGATGCTCAGTTCAGGAGCGGTCATTGCATCGCAGCCGGTAAGCGCGACGGACGCCAGCAGGAGAGCGGCAAATTTCGTTTTCAAGGGACAGGTCCTCGTCATGGTGGTTACTATTGCAACCGTCATGCGGGAGGATGCCTAAAATGAAAAGCCCCGACGAACCTGAATCCGACGGGGCCTTCATTTAGTGCGTTGGGTGTGTTGGGCTTAGAAGCCCATGCCGCCACCCATGCCGCCCATGCCGCCCATATCAGGCATTGCAGGGGCCGCTGACTTGTCTTCCGGAGCATCGACAATCGCTGCTTCGGTGGTGATCAAAAGAGCCGCCACGGAAGCCGCATCTTGAAGAGCAGTGCGAACAACCTTTGTCGGGTCGATCACGCCAGCCGCAGCCAGGTCTTCGTAAGTGTCGGTGGCCGCGTTGAAGCCGTGGGCTTCGTTGCCGCCATCGATCAGCTTGCCAGCGACAACTGCGCCGTCATGGCCAGCGTTTTCAGCGATCTGACGTACAGGCGCTTGCAGCGCGCGGCGCACGATGTCGACACCGCGTGTCTGATCGTCGTTCACGCCTTCGAGACCTTCGAGCGATGCGGTTGCGTATAGAAGAGCCGTGCCGCCACCAGGGACGATGCCTTCTTCAACGGCTGCGCGGGTTGCGTGCAGCGCGTCATCAACGCGGTCCTTGCGCTCTTTCACTTCAACTTCGGTTGCGCCGCCAACTTTGATCACTGCAACACCGCCAGCGAGTTTCGCCAGACGCTCTTGCAGCTTCTCTTTGTCATAGTCGGATGTGGTGGTTTCGATCTGCGAACGGATCGCTTCGACGCGGGCTTTGATATCGCCCTTCTTGCCGCCGCCATCAACGATGGTGGTGTTGTCTTTGTCGATCGTAACCGATTTGGCCTGACCCAGCATGCCCAGGGTAACGCTTTCCAGCTTGATGCCCAGATCTTCGCTGATCATTTCACCTTTGGTGAGGATCGCGATATCTTCGAGCATCGCTTTACGGCGATCACCGAAGCCAGGCGCTTTCACGGCTGCGATTTTGAGACCGCCGCGCAATTTGTTGACCACGAGAG
>CAZOLE010000119.1:0-6398 GCA_964580445.1 uncultured Porphyrobacter sp. | reverse complement strand
GTGTCGATTTGCCTGCACCGTTAGGTCCAACGATGCCGATCTTTGCGCCTTGATAGAATTGTAGGTTAATATTGGAGAGCACCGGCTTTTGTGCACCGGGGAAAGTCTTGGTCATGTCTTTCATGACGTAGGCGTATTGCGCGGCCATCGTGTGGCTCCTTTAGGCGTAAAACTGGTCTAGATGTGTGCTTGCGCCCGGCGAATAGTGGCATGGTCGCGCGCAAGCAAGGTTAGTTCGCCGATACAAAAGATTGGTGCGGCGGGTGATTTACCCCCGGCTTTTAGTAGCTTTCCTAAAGACGCTCTTAACCATATCGTTGTAACACATCATGAAACAAGTGCGACGGGGTCGAATGCAAACTCAAATTCTTGGACTGCTAACACCGCTTATGGCGCTGGGATTCGCAGCGACTTTTGCCGTGCTTTGGTTGGCCGGTCGCATGAAACGTCACATTCTCTTCTTTGCGATTGCCTACACCCTGTTCGCTTCCGGATTTCTGGTTACGCATTTTCTCCCGTCCGACGCCATCTACCTATTTCACACAACCCAACTGCTCTACAGCGCAGGGCTGATCACTTTCATGTTTGCCCTGTCCGAACGGGCTGGGCAAAAGGTCCATTTGGGCACTCTCTTTAGCATCTATGCGATAACCGCGTTGGTGTTGGCTCTGGCGGTTAACATGACCAGTGACGTCTCTCCGCGGTTGCTCATCGTCAACATCGGCTATGGCGCGATGTGCGTAGTTGGCCTTACAACACTACTGACCGCGCGGCGCAGGAACGTAATCGACATGGCGATTATCGCGGTTGTAGCGATTCAAGCTATCGACTTCCTTGTTCGGCCGACCATGACATTGATGTTTGAAAAGACGATCCCTGCCGAAGAGTATCGAGCGTCAGTCTACTATTCGTTGATCGGGCTAGTGCTGGGTGTGAAATCCGTAATGGGCGCGATGGTCCTTATTGGTGCAACTATCGCCGAATGGTCCAGCGCGTTGCGGGAAAGAGGCGAACGCGATGTCCTGACCGGATTGCAGAACCGTGGTGCCTTCCAAGATACGATGCGCGACCTACTACCGCGAGCTCAAACCGAAGCGCGTCCATTGAGCTTGGTTGTGGCAGATATTGACCACTTCAAGCAGGTGAATGACATTTGGGGCCACCAAGCGGGCGATTTGGCGTTGACCAATTTTGGTAAGCTGATCCAAGACATGGTGCGCGGCTGCGACACTGCAGGCCGAATTGGCGGTGAAGAATTCTGTATCGCGGTTTGGAATTGTCCAAATGAACCCGCCGCCCGATTAGCAGAGCGTATTAGGCTTGCATTCGCCGCGCTGGAACACTCCGGTCTCAACGATGATATTCGCCTAACAGCTAGTTTTGGTGTTGCTACAGCGCAAAGCGGTGAGACGTACGAAAACCTTTTCTCGCGCGCTGACGAAGCTTTGTACGAAGCCAAAACATCAGGCCGAAACCGGGTGGTAAACGCGGAAATACAAAATCAGGTTCACCAAGCTGCGGCTTCAAGTGAGGAAACGGCTAGCGCTCCTAAAGAAGTGCGGGTGCAAGCGAGGGCCTAACTCCTAAGGCTGGGCCGTAAAATGTTGTTTGGCAGAGCCGGATCGACGGTGAGGAATTTTGCATTGCTGAGTGGGTTCGCAGCTTAGCCCAAGCAATAGAGCCCACTGATAGGCTTCTCCTGACAAAGCTGAACTCAATCCGGACGATTCGAATCGCGATGTTACGCTGCCCGCTCGCTTTGGAGTCGCACTCCCGCGAGCCCTACACCAACGTGTCCAAATGGTCTGATGCGGCACTTCACGCATCTAAGAGTGCCATCTGGAACCGGGTTTGCGCAGTCAATGCGTTGCATTTCCATTCTAACGATCAGGTGTAGAGCGAGCAGCACATCGGCAATGCAGTCTTGCTCGCTCGATAGCTGAATGGCCCGATTCGCTTGTCTAAGCACCCGTTGGAAGATCGATTCGACTCGCAAACGAAAACGCCCTCGGCAACCGAAGTTGCCGAGGGCGCTTCAAAATTGATGTGTTTCGTCAGTTAAGGCGAAACGACCTCATCATCATCATCGTCGTCATCAGCGATGACAAAGACAGCAGCAGCAATTCCAGCCAGACCAAGAAGGATTGGCAGGAAGTTAAAGCCGCCGGCTTCTTCAACCACGGGCGCAGGCGCAGGCGGTGGAGGAGGTGGAGTCGGGGTTGGCGCAGGCGGTGGAGGTGGAGGTGTCTTCAAAGGTAAGACGCATCCGCTTCCTTGCGAGCACTGCTGAAACAGAGTGGCAAGGCCATCATTGCTCCAACGCGAAGAAATACGCGAATCGGTAGATGAGGTAGCTTGCGCTTGCGCGGCAATTGGTGCCGCAGCCATTGCTAGTACGACCCCCATGCCCGTGAAACTGCGAAGTGGTGACATTGTTCCTCCAATTTGCTCGACCCTAAATAGCCAAGCTCAGTCCTACAAAATTACAAAACAGCGAACGCCCCAAGCTAAGTCCACCTGAATAGCTCGACCAAACTCTTACGCACCTAAGAGCATGATGAAAAGTAAAAACTTTTTTCATCGTATTGCCAAAACTGGGTTGGAGACCCTATCCCACATTTTTGCTATTGTTAATTTCGCTGGCGCGCATGATACTGCGTCGAACCTTGGAGGAACGAAAATGAAGAAAATTGCAATCTATGGGGGCGCTGCACTGTTGTCTCTGGGTCTGGCCACTCCAGCATTCGCAGATAACCACTTCGGCAACGAGTTGCGCGGTCAAACTGTCGACATTCAATTTGCAGATGGAACGCGAAATGCGGTCTTCTTCGGTTCGACCGGGCAGGCGACCATTGCAAACGCAACCGGTCAGACTTCGACGGCAAACTGGTTTGTAGAGGGCGATAAGCTCTGCCTCAGCTCTGGTTCAGCGACCGAGTGTTATGGATACTCTGCGCCTTTTTCAGCGCGCACGCCAACAACGATGACTAGCGATTGCAATGCTGGCTCAGTTTGGACGGCACGCGCAGTGAATGCCCCGGTACAAGAAGTTGCACCTGACTTGGGCGAGCGCGGATAAGGAACCGACTGCTCATTGTGATCAATTTTGCATTGAAAATATTAGCGATTGCGGGGGCAAGCCTAATGGGCTTAGCCCCCGTTTTTGCTCAAGAAACCGACTCCCGGACATCTTCGCTCTATGTCGAGTCGCAAGACTTTGCGCAGCTCTATGAGGGGCAATTGCCTCCGGGAAGCGCTAAGGTCACCAACCCGTTTGAAACGAACCTGCGGAACGCACTTGACGCTTATGCGGCGCAATGGGGCAGTCTGCCCACATTTCGTGTGGCATCAGGTTCGGCTTTGGCAGCCGGAGCAAGCGGGCCGCGTGTCGCTCTGATTCGGCAAAGGCTCGGTCTGCCCCAAGGCAATCACTTCGACGCAACTTTGGCGCAGCGCGTGCGGCAATTCCGCGCGGCTCATGGCCTTGCTGATGGAGAGATGATTGACGCGGCGATGATCGCCGCGCTCAATCGAGGGCCGCAACACTATATCCGCATCCTTACGCGCAACCTGGCACATGCCAGCGATCTTCCGGATTATCTGGGCCATCGTTACGTCTATGTCGATCTCATCACCCAGCGTCTGATGATGATGGAGGGCGGCCAGGCCGTGGACTCTATGGCGGTGGTGACCGGAAAGGCCGACACTCAAACACCGGCAATGGCAGGTTTGCTGCGCCACGCAATTCTGAACCCATACTGGAATGTGCCTCCTGATCTGGTGCGCAAGACTTATGCGCGTCGTGTTATCAATGGTGGACGCGCTTACTTGAACCGCACTGGTTTTGAAGCGTTGCAGGGTTATGGCGATGAGGCGCGGGTTGTACCGGTGTCTCAAGTTGATTGGCGGGCGGTTGAGCGCGGCGACGTTGAAATGCGCCTTCGTCAGAAGCCGGGACCGGGCAACGGTATGGGGGATGTTAAATTCATGTTTCCCAATGCTCTCGGCATTTATCTTCACGACACACCGAGCAAGCATCTCTTCAAGGAGTCTGAGCGGCTTTTCAGCGCTGGCTGTGTCCGCGTCGAACGACCAATGGATCTAGGCCAGTGGCTCTTCAACGGCCGGATGCCAGCTGCTTCAGGGGCTCCCGAAGAGCGCGTTACGTTGCCTTTCCCAGTGCCGATCTACATCACCCATTTCACCGTTTTGCCGCAAATGAGCAGTGATGGACTAAGGCTGGTGTTTCGAGACGACATTTACGGTTTTGATAAGCCGCAACTGGCATCGCTAAACTAGAGCCAAGCTGACTCAAATCGTCTATTCGTCTCATTCCAATCGGCAAGAATGCTCGCTTTGGCGATTGAGCGCTTGAAAGTGGCTTGAGGATTCCCATTTCCCGAACTTCGTTGGGCGCAATTGCGACGAAACGATATATAAACGGCATGAATCCGGCTTGTTCGTGATGCGATCTCCGGGGAAGGCTATCTTGGTAAATTTGCCATTTATGCGGTTGTTTGTGTATCGGAGCACGAAGTTGACGCCAACATGGCAAAGCGAGTGAACTGGGCCCTATCATGTCCGACAACCTGCTGATCTGCGATCTCACGCAAAGCTGGTCGCCCACTGGCGGCGGGGGTATTTCGACGTACCTGAAGGAAAAGAAGAAGTTTTTTCAGGAAAACACCGAACATCGTTTGCTTCAAATTGTGCCGGGGCCAGAGGACAAAATCACTGTCGAAGGTCGCACGATCTTTGCCGAAGTGGGCGCGCCGTTAGTGTGGGGCAGCCCCAATTACCGTTGGATCAATCGTAATGATGCGGTGTTTGCGCTGCTGCGCGAATACATGCCGAACATCATTGAGAGTCAATGCCCATGGGTTTTGCCTTGGCTGGCGATCCGCCACCGTTGGCGCAATCCAGATACCGCGCTCGTAGCGGGCTATCGAACCGACTTTCCCAACGCCCAAATCTATCGGGTGATGAAGGATCTAACCGGCCATTATTCAGCGGCGTTTTTTCGCAAGGTCGGCTATTTCTACGCTTGGATGACCTATCATCGGTTCGACCGAGTCTACACCTTGAACAAAGAAGCGCAGGGCATGCTTGCCGGCCTCAATTACCACCGGACTGGCGTGTTGGGCCTTGGTGTTGATATTGATCAGTTCTCGCCCGAGCACCGCGACCCAACATACCGCAAGGAGTTGGGTCTGCCCGAGGATGGCCCATTGCTGATCTATGCGGGGCGGCTTGACAATGAAAAGCGAGCCTACGTGCTGACTGAGATGTTCAAACAATTGCCGCGTGAGATGGGCGCGTCGATGGTGTTGATGGGCGACGGCAAGCTGAGCGATACTTTGCAAGAAGAGGCGCGCGGATTGCCGATTGCGTTCCCCGGCTACGAAACAGACCGGAAGGCCTTGGCACGCGCGCTTGCCTCAAGCGACATTTATGTCAGTGGCATGGCGGATGAAACTTTCGGCATATCCGTGCTTGAAGCACAAGCGTCGGGATTGCCGGTCGTTGGGGTCGCAAGTGGTGCCATGCCGGAGCGCGTGCCTGAGGGCACCGGATTGCTCGGCCCGGTTGATGATGCTGCCGAAATGGCGCGTAACGTTGTACGGCTATGGCGGGAAGATTACGTACAAGCGCGCGACCGTTCACTCAAGCTTGCCAATTCACACAACCGCTGGAAGCAGACTTTCGAGCAACTGATTGATATCGAGTATCCCGAAGCGTTAAAAGCGCGTGACGCGCGACGCGGCGTGTCTACCAAAGGCAAGCTAGAGCGAGCATCGAACATCTCTTGACACAGCCGCCGCCGCCATTTGCCAAATCCGATCTGGACGAAACCGACGCTGCGAAGCCGAATGTTGGTGTCGATCAATGGCGCAATATTCCGCGCCGCACGCTGACCATCGCATTGTCGGTTTTGCCGATTGTTGCGCTGGCGAATGTTGGTGTGTTGGTCTGGTCTCTGGGCGGGATCGACCTATCCGAGAGTATTGTTGCGCCAGGATTGCTGGGCCTTGTTGCATTGCTTGTCTTTGTTCCGATGATTGGCAATTCGATCCGGCTTGCACTTTGGGCGCGGTTCCTCGGGCTGGAAATTGGCTTTCTCGGGTCGCTCAAAGTTATCACTGGGACAATGGTGACGAACTCCGTCACGCCTTCGGCAACGGGTGGTGCGCCGATAAAGCTCTTGTTTCTGATCGGGGAAGGCGTTGAATCGCGCCGCGCATTGACGCTAATTTCCTTTCAAGCCGCCGAAGACACATTGGCCACGCTCGCCATTTTGGGATTGTGCCTGACCTTCACTGGTTTTGCGATGTTCGACTTTGTCAGCGGCGACCCAGAAATGCTCGATGAGTTGAACCAAACCATTCAGTCGGCCAGTT
>CAZOLE010000118.1:0-6467 GCA_964580445.1 uncultured Porphyrobacter sp. | reverse complement strand
TTGATCCGGTTGTTTGGAAAAGAGCCAACTCAACTCTACACTTCGATAAACTGCTCCACCGGAAATCCGATAGATCAGCATGCGGCGAAAGCACTCGCAGACTGCCTAACTTGGATGGCAGCATGGAATTCTCGCGGAGCAAACTCCTCGCTTCTTAGGAACTCAATTGGTAAGCCAGAAACTCGTTCCTTAGCACCGGATCGACCACTCTGAGCAGAGAATTTGTGGATCAATAACGCGTTATAGTATTGTGGCAGTTATCTGTCTCAAAAGCTCGAAATCAAACCCTAGTGGGAACTCAAGTACCGGCGTTTTTCCCAGAACTCCGCCATTGTTAGATTTCTCCGAAGGCAGAGGCCAGAGGTTCGAATCCTCTCGGGTGCGCCATTATTTCAATGGGTTCAATGGGTTCAATGGGTTCAAAGGGCGTCAGACGCGCGTCCGCTTCGCTTGAGCGGGGTATCTAGTGCAATGGTCATGGGCCGTTCCGGCCCAAAAGCCGCGTTATTCCGCCGCGGAAAGACTAGCCTCAGCTTCAGCTTCTCGTCTCGCCATGCGCTCGCTTTCGGCTTTCTCTCGGTCAGATTTCACCTTGAGCGCCTGGTCTGCCAGGGTGCGCCACGTTTTCTCTGCGCGAAGATTGCGCTCTCGCACATTGACGAGCTTAGCTTCTTGAGCAGCGCTTGCTGCCTCTTGGGCACGGGCATCATAGAATTCGAATGTCTGGCTCATGATCGCCTCTTTCTCGCCAATTGATCAATTAAAGTGCCCCCACCACACGCAAGTTCGCCAAGCGTGCGGCGGGGGCAGGGATTGGGGGCTTAGTCAGCAGCGGAGAGGTTCACCGCGCTTGCTTTGCCATTGCGGCCGGTTTCGACCTCATAGTTGAGACGCTGCTCTTTATCGAGCGACTGCATCCCGGCAGCTTGAACTGCGCTGATGTGCACGAAGCTATCGTCTGAACCGTCGTCAGGCTGAATGAAGCCGTAGCCTTTGTCTGAATTGAAGAATTTTACTGTTCCGGTCTTGCTCATGATGGTTCCTTTCAAGAACTCGTGAGTATTGCCACGTCGCGAAATGCGACATGGTCGTGCTTGAAATCGTCCGATGAAAGGAAGTCGTCGTCTGGTTTGCGCCGGGGCCATATAGGCAAGCGGCGGTCGTCAAAGGCCGAAGTCCGCCGCATATTTCGACGTCAGCAAAGCTCCTCTAGCACCATTGATTGAAATAATACAGCCTTTTAGTCGAAAGGCTTTTCGCACGTGCGAAATAGCGCAAGCCAAAGCGTGATTTTCATACTAAGGGGCTTCCCACGGGCGCGTCAGGCACCAGCCAAAGCCCGCTTGAGCCAAGTGCAGGGTACGCGCCAGTCTCATGCCCTCTTCATCTCGCGCGATCCTTTGCGTAGTCACCCAAGCGAACACATATGTCATTTGATACCCTCCCGCCATTGTTGGGCGAGGCCTTGGCCGGCAAAGGCTACGAAGCCCCAACCCCAGTCCAAGCCGCTGTCATCGCCCCGGAAGCTGTGGGCCGCGATCTGATCGTTTCTGCTCAGACCGGTTCGGGCAAGACCGTCGCGTTCGGTATTGCTCTGGCCGAAGAGCTGTTGAGCCATATTCGCGGCACACCTTTGACAGAGAAGCCACTGGCGCTTGTCATTGCGCCGACTCGCGAGCTCGCGATGCAGGTCAGCAGGGAGCTTGGATGGCTGTATGCCAAAGCAGGCCTGCGCATTGCCACATGCGTTGGCGGTATGGATGCGAGCAAAGAGCGCCGGGCGCTGCGTTCTGGACCTGCGATTGTGGTGGGCACTCCGGGGCGATTGCGTGACCACCTTGAACGCGGCTCTTTGGACTTGTCGGGGCTTGTCGGCGTAGTTCTCGACGAAGCGGATGAGATGCTCGACATGGGTTTCCGCGACGATCTTGAAGAAATCCTTGATGCGACGCCGGATGCGCGGCGCACCTTGCTGTTTTCTGCGACCATGCCGCGCGCAATTGTGCGGCTGGCCGAGCGATACCAGAATGACGCATTGCGCCTGTCTTTGGCAGGTCAAGATCGCGGGCACGGGGACATCAGTTATCAGGCGATTACGGTCGCACCATCGGAGATTGAGAACGCCGTGGTCAATCTGCTGCGTTTCCATGAAGCGGAATCTGCGATTTGCTTTTGCGCAACGCGCGAGAGCGTGCGGAGGCTGCACGCGACATTGCAGAACCGTGGTTTTGCGGTTGTCGCCCTGTCTGGAGAGCACACACAAGCGGAACGCAATCAGGCGCTGCAAGCCATGCGTGACCGGCGCGCGCGCGTCTGTGTGGCGACCGATGTGGCGGCGCGGGGGATCGACCTGCCAACGCTTAGTCTGGTCATTCATGTAGAGACCCCGCGTGATGCCGAAACGCTTCAACACCGTTCTGGCCGGACTGGGCGCGCAGGCAAGAAAGGCACGGCAGCGATTATCGTGCCGTTTAATCGGCGCAGGCGCGTTGAAGGTATGCTGCGCGGTGCAAAGATCGAAGCCGAATGGATGGGCGCGCCAACGCCCGAAGCGATCCGTAAGAAAGATCATGCGCGCTTGATGGACAAGCTCACCGCAGCGGCTGAGTATGAGGATGACGACCGCGCGATTGCGGCTGAATTGATAGAGCGCATGCCCGCCGAAGATATTGCCGCAGCGTTGGTGGCAGCACACCGGGCCAAGATGCCGCAGCCGGAAGAATTGCTGGCGAATACGCCGGAAGCGCGCGAGAAAGCCAAGGCCGAGCGTCACCGGCCCGGCTTTGAAGATGTGGTGTGGTTTAAGATGGGTATTGGCCGTCGCCAGAATGCCGAGCCGCGCTGGCTACTGCCGTTGATTTGTCGCCGTGGACATATCACGCGCAACGAAATTGGCGCCATTCGCGTTGGACCCAACGATAGTTGGTTCCAAGTGCCGCGTGCCATCGCTGCGAAATTTGCCGAAACGCTGAAGCGCACGGAAGACACCGAAGACAAGCAGGACGCCATCCTGATCGAAGAATCGGCAGAAGGCCCTCGGATAGAAGCGCGCAACAATCGCAAGCATGGCGGGCCAAAGGTTCAAGCAAAGCCGTTCCACAAAGGGAAAGGCGGAAAGCCGCGTCATGCCGACAAGCGCGATCGCAAGTCTGGTGAAGGGCAGGGCTCTGATCCGTTCTCTTCGGGCAAATCCAAATCCGACAAGCCCCGGTCAGATAGGCCCAATTCAGACAGACCAAAATCAGGAAAATTCAAGCCCGGTCAGTCCAAATTTGGCAAACCCCAAACTGGCAAACCAAAGCGCGACTACCCGCCTAAAGGCGGTGGTCACGGGAAAGGTAAGCCGAGCGGACAAGGGCGCGACTAACGCGCCCCGGTTTGCTTACAACGCCAAGAGCACTTTCGAACCGGCCGCGGTTAACGCACCTTGATTGGCGTTGAGGGCATCAGGGCGCTCTACACTCGGATAGGCTTTGGCGAGCAAGGTCAGCGCTTCGCTTAAGGCGGTATGTAGGTCGCCATCCTCCGATTTGATCTCAGCTGCCTTGCTTTCAAACGTCACGGCGGCTGCTTTGGAATAGCCATATCCGTCGAGGTAGGGCGCGTAGTCTTCGGTGCCCGCCGCTTGTTTATACATGGCAATGGCCCGCTCGATTTGATCGGCGGTGATGCCAGCGGTGATCGCCGCGTCGCTGGTGCCATTGTCGGGCGCTTTTGCGGCGGCCCCGCGCAAGGCGGCGAGTATTGCGTCGAATTTCGCGGTCACATCCGCCTCAGTCCCGTTCAAAGCGGCGGCCGAAGCCTCGCCAAACAGCGGTTTAAAGTCATCGACGCCCAGCTCTTTGAAAGCCGGGTCCATATCGGCGAGCACTTCGGAAACGGGGTGCGCAAACATTTCGCCGGCTTCGGCGGACTTGCCCGCTGCAAAGGCGTCTTTCGCAGCAATTGCATGTGCTTCGGCCACTGCAAGTGCGCTGCCATAGACGATTGGATCACTTGCGGCTTGGTCAAAAGCTACACCGCCTTCGCCACCTTCACCCTCGCCACCTTCACCTTCTCCGCTTTCGCCGCCCTCTCCTTCGCCTGCTTCGCCGGTTTGTGAGGTCTGCGCGCTTTCGCCGTTTTCGCCGCCTTCACCTTCGCCGCCTTCTCCGGCGCATCCAGCAAGCCCAGCACCTACAAGCGCGGTTGCAAGGCCTAGTTTTGTCCAGCTTTTCAGTTCTACTTTCATCGGCGTCCTTCCAGCGTTAGGGTTGCGCAGCTTTTAGCGCAGACCAGCCTTATTGCAAACGATTCTCACCTGGGGCGACCATGATTCTCACAATTGATGCGATCAGCGACGTGGCCCAAATTGACGCCTTGCGAACGAAGGTCGAAGCGCTCAGCTGGCGAGACGGCAAAGCGACCGCAGGCAAGGTCGCTGGCGCAGTCAAACAGAACGAGCAGGCGATTGTTTCAGATGCGGCGGGCAAGGCGGTGCAAGAGACCGCCCTACCTTTCATCAAAGACAATCCGATTGTGCGGGCTGCAGCGCGACCGCGGCGTTTCACGCAGCTCTTGATCTCTAAGACGAAAGAAGGCGGCCATTATGGTGCGCATGTCGACAATGCCATAATGGGCACAGGCAAATCGCGGCTGCGCACAGACATTTCCTTCACGCTCTTTCTCACGTCGCCTGAAGAATATGAAGGCGGTGAGTTGGTCATCAACAATGCTGGAATGACCATGCGCATCAAAGCCAATGCGGGGCAGTTGGTGCTCTATCCTTCCGGCAGCATCCATGAAGTGTCCCCAGTTACCGGGGGTGAGCGGATTGTTATCGTCGGCTGGATTGAAAGCATGATCGCTGATCTGACGCAGCGCGAACTCTTGTTCGATATGGAAAATTTGCGCGTTTCCTTGCGCCAGAAACTGCCCGCGCAGTCGTTAGAGCTGCTAACACTCGACAAATCGATCGCGAATCTGTTGCGAATGTGGGGGCAGGCTTAGCGGCGCGCGCATTTGCAATAATTGTCATCCCCCCACTTTTGACGAGTGCGCATGTCCCTCTCGCTCCGCTATCGCAGCGCAAGCATTCAAAACGCTGGGAGACACGAGCAATGGATCTGGGACTTCAAGGCAAGAAAGTCATTATGAATGGCGGCGCACACGGATTGGGCCTCGCATCGTTGAAATTGTTCGCTGAAGGCGGGGCTGATGTCGCGTTTTTCAGCCGCAAAGATGACAAGATCGAAGCGGCGAAAGCTGAAATCGAAGCCGCAGGCTCTGGCAAAGTGTTTGCTGAGGTGTTCGACATGGGCTCCGGCGGCGATGCTTACAAAGCGTGGCTGGAAAAGGCCGCGGGCGAACTGGGCGGCTGCGATATCTTCATTCACACCGCATCGAGCTCTGGCACGGGCGGCACCGCGGATTGGCAAAATGGCCTCGATATGGACATTATGGGCGCTGTGAACGGCGTCGAAGCGCTGACGCCGCATCTGGCCAATTCGGACAGCGGCTCGATCGTATTCATGAGCTCGACTGCTGCGCTTGAGACCTTTATCGCACCGCAGGCGTTCAACGCGCTCAAAGCTGCTCTGATCACCTATGGTTCGCAATTGAGCCAAGCGCTCGCGCCGCAAGGCATCCGGGTGAACTGTGTGTCTCCCGGAGCGATTGAATATCCCGGTGGCAATTGGGAGGCGATCAAAGGCATGATGCCAGAGCTTTACGAGGCGACGTTGGCGAAAATGCCGATGGGCCGGTTTGGCAACGATGTCGAAACTGCGAAAGGCATCGTCTTCGTCGCAAGCCCGGCCGTGCCTTACATGACTGGCACGAACCTCGTCATTGATGGCGGCTTTACACAGCGCGTGCAGTTCTAAGCTGCGCCGGCTGTTCTTTTCTTTGAAAACCTGGAAGGCTTGACCTGATGGCTGAAATCGACCGCGAGAAATTGCTCGATATCTACACCCGCACGATGAAGGTGAACCGCACTGACGAGAAGTTCCGTGAGCTTCTTATGCAAGGCAAAGTTGCGGTGATGTATTACTGTGTTCGGGGGCAGGAGTTGGTCTCTGGGGCAGCCATGGCTGCGTTGGAGCCAGACGATTACGTCGTCTGCACCTATCGCGGGCAGGGCGAGCAAACCGCCAAAGGCATCCCCATGGAAAAGTGGTGGGGCGAATGCCTCGGCAAAGCTACCGGAACCTGCAAAGGCAAGGGTGGCACTATGCACATCACTGATCCCGAAACAGGGATTATGGTGACAACTGGTGTTGTTGGTTCAGGTCTTCCCATTGCCAACGGTTTGGCGATGGCGAGCCAGAACAATGGCGATGGCAGAGTGACATTGGTGAGCTTTGGCGATGGCGCTGCCAATATTGGCGGCTTTCACGAGGCTATGAACATGGCGCAGCTTTATAAGCTGCCGGTCGTGTTCCTTTGTCAGAACAACCGCTATGGCGAACACACCGCTTATGCAGATC
>CAZOLE010000117.1:0-6486 GCA_964580445.1 uncultured Porphyrobacter sp. | reverse complement strand
CACCCGTGCCCTCCTCGTAGCCGCGCATATATTCCCACAATTGGGGTGCGGTCGTGGTCAGGCCGGGAAACGGAAAGGTCTGGCGCGTCTTTTCGCTGCCATCGCGAAACATCACAACCCGGTGAAGGTTGTTGCCGTCGGGCATCGCGGTCCATTCATAACCCGCAAAGGCAGTAAACTCGCCCGGTTTGTTATAGCGGTCCAAAATGTCGAGCTGACCGCTCCAAAGCTCTTCGGTCGCCTCTTGCGTTTCATCAGGATTGTTGAACGCCTCGGGAACCTCGCCATTGGCGGCAGCGGTGATAATCTCGCCCACCGCAACCGTCGATTGCTCCGGGCTTTCATGCATCATGTCGTACCAGCGCAGCACCGTCTCATCGCCGATCACCCAATTCACATACCAACGCGGTGCATCATAGAGCCGGCGCGTTGAGCCCATCGCATCGGAGTGGTCCGCAATCACAAGGAAATCGAGCGGACGCGCGAGCTTGGCTTTGCCGCTTGTGGTCGATTCCACCTCTTCACCGGAGGCAAACCTCAAGGCTTCTTCTGGGCCAAGCCGCGTTCCAAAGCCAAAAGCATCAACCGAGTTATCGGTGTGCAAATGGGTGTCACCCCAATAGGGACGATCTGGGAATTCAGCGAGATCAATCGTGTCCTCGCCAGTGCCGGTTTGCGACGGATCGACAGCCGGTTCACTGCTGCATCCCGCTACAGCCATGGCCGCGACACTCGCCAGTGCAAACGCATTCCATGCTTTCATGAGCATGACTCCCCTCAACTCTCTCACCCGCCAATGTGCGACGGAAAGAGTCAAAAGGTCAAGCGTTGCGAATTGCCACCTTTATTCAGCCAGCCTGCCAACGATCAATCACCGCCGCGCCATCATCGGCGCTAGAGCGCACGGAACCCGGCGTCCGGCTAAACCGCGGAGCGGGCGCGGTGTGCCATTCGCCATCATGTTCTACATAGGCGCCGCGCGCTTTCATATGCGGATGGTCGCGCGCTTCTTCGACATGGAGCACGGGAGCAAAACAGGCATCGCTTCCTTCCAGCAATGTGCACCATTCGGCTTGAGTTTTGGTCTTGAAAAGCGCTGCGAGCTTGCCTGTGTTCGCGTCCCAATCCGCAGGGTTCATCTGCCCTTCGGTTAGCTCAGCAGGCGCGCCCGATTTGGCGAGCAATTCTGCATAAAATTGCTGTTCAATCGCGCCGACAGACACCTCTTTGCCATCGGAGCATTCGAAACAGCGATAGAAATGCGAAGCCCCGCCCAACATGCCTTTGCCGCGTTCAGTTGTAAGGTAAGGACGCCCGCGTACGCCGAAGAAAAAGCTCATCAGGCTGGTCGCGCCGTCAACAATCGCGGCATCGACGACTTGACCTTTGCCCGACTGCTCACGCTCATAAAGCGCGGCAACAATCCCGAATGCGCAATACATCGACCCGCCACCAAAATCGCCGACAAGGTTCTGCGGTGGCATGGCCGTTTCGCCCGCATTGCCCACTGCGGAAAGCGCTCCGGTGATCGCGATGTAATTGATATCGTGGCCCGCAGCTTGCGCGAGCGGACCTTCCTGACCCCAGCCCGTCATCCGCGCATAAACCAACCGCGGATTGGTTTCGAGCAGAGTATCGGGACCGAGCCCCAAACGCTCCATCACGCCGGGGCGAAACCCTTCAATGAGCACATCCGCATTGGCGCAGGCTGCCAAGCATTGCGCTTTGCCTTCTTGCGATTTGAGATCAATCGCCAGCCGATGCCGCGCGCGCTCAACAACCGGATTGGTCACTGCCGCGCCCGGTCGAACCATTGTAACCACTTCGGCACCCAAATCCGCAAGCAACATCGCGACATGCGGTCCCGGTCCTATCCCGGCAAATTCAATCACTTTGACGCCGGTCAACGGTCCGCTTGGCTTATTCATACCCATCTCTCCCTTACTGCCCATGTGCCGCTACTATGCGATGCTGACAAGACCCGCGAATGATAGGCCAGTGAATGATTGGTTTCTGACACATTGCACCAATTGTAACGCACCGCTACGCGTTGACCCTTATTCGCGGGTCGAGTTCGGTTTAAGGGGCACGTAATTTGAAGATCGCCATTTTTGGGCTTGGTTATGTCGGTTCGACGGCAGCGGGATGCATATCCAGCCAAGGCCATAGCGTTATCGGCATCGACGTCAGCCAAACGAAAGTCGACGCCCTCAATCAAGGCCGCGCTCCGGTTTATGAGCCGGGCTTGGATGACTTGATTGCCAAAGCACATGCCGAAGGCCGGATCAGCGCCACGACCAAGCTGTCCGATGAATTGGACGATTGCGATCTAGCCATTGTGTGCGTGGGCACGCCAAGCGGCGTCGATGGCGCGCATGATATGAGCTTTATCGCGCAAGTGACGCGCGCAATTGCGGATAGCTTGAAACCGGACCGCACGGCCCCGCTGACGCTGGCTTACCGCTCCACCATGCGCCCGGGTTCTTGCGAGAACATCATCTGGCCCATCATCGAAGATGCGCTGGGAGAGGCGGCGTCCGATGCTGTTGAACTGGTCTATAACCCAGAGTTTTTGCGCGAAGCCTCAGCAATCGAGGACTATTTCAACCCGCCCAAGATCGTGATCGGAACGCTTGGGGGCACGCCTTCTGCGAATATGGCGAAGCTGCATGAAGGCATAGAAGCGCCAGTCTTTGAAGTCGGCTTGCGCGAGGCCGAGATCACCAAATTTGTCGATAACAGTTGGCACGCGGTGAAGGTCGCGTTCGCCAACGAAATTGGGCGTGTTTGCCAAAACCTCGAGATTTCTGCGCGCGACGTGCATCAGATTTTCAAGAGCGATACCAAGCTTAATCTCTCCGCCTATTACACCCGCCCCGGCGGCGCATTTGGCGGCTCATGTCTGCCAAAGGATGTCCGCGCGCTGCAATACATCGCCGCAGACACCGGTTCAGCGACGCATTTGGTGGACTCGCTCATCCGCTCCAACGAAGCGCACAAACATCACCAATTCCTAAGCGCCACTGTGGGGCTTGAGCGCGGCGCAAAAGTGCTGCTTGTGGGGCTAGCATTCAAGTTAGAGACCGATGACATGCGCGAAAGCCCGGCGGTCGATATGGCGAGAAAACTGCTCGAAGCAGGCTATGACTTGGATGTCTATGACCCACAGATCGAACCGGAGAATTTGGTCGGTCAGAACTTGGGATATGCCTATGCTTGGCTGCCGAAAATGGACGATTTGCTGGTCAACAAAGCGCAGGCCGAAAGCGGCGATTACGCATTGGTCATCGCGACCAACCGGCTGATCGACACATTGGATATGGGCACTGCGAATGTCACCGATGTGAGCGCCATTCCGTGAACGCTATTTCCGCTGCCGAAGAAGGCATCCCCAAAACGATTGAAGGCGAACCGCTCGCTGGAAAACACGTCTTGATCGTGGTCGAAAACCTGCCTTTGCCGTTCGACCGGCGCGTTTGGCAGGAAGCGCGAACTTTGAAAGCAGCCGGAGCGCATGTCTCGATCATTTGCCCAACCGGCAAAGGGCACGAGAAACGCCGTGAGACCATTGAAGGGGTAGAGATTTACCGCCACTCCCTGCCACTCGAAGCCAAAGGCGCGATTGGGTTTCTGGCCGAATATGGCGCGGCCTTGTTCTGGGAAACGCTGCTGGCTTGGCGCATTTTCTTCAAGCGCCGCTTTCACGTCATTCAAGGGTGCAATCCACCCGATCTTATCTTTCTGATCGCGCTGCCGTTCAAGCTGTTCGGGGTTAAATACATCTTCGATCATCACGACATCAATCCCGAGCTTTACGAAGCCAAGTTCAACAAGCGCGGGTTTTTTTGGCATTTGATGCGCTGGTTTGAACGGCTGACTTTCGTGAGTGCCAATGTTTCAATCGCGACCAATGAAAGTTACAAAGCCATCGCCGTCGAGCGCGGCAAAATGGCGGCTGAACGGGTGCATGTGGTGCGCTCTGGCCCTGATCTTTCGCGGCTTAAGCGAGTGGAGTCGGTGGATAGCTGGAAGAATGGGCGCGAGCATATGGTCGGCTATGTCGGCGTAATGGGAGAGCAGGAGGGGATCGACCTGCTGATCGACGCGGTCGATTATCTGGTGCGCAAGAAAAAGCGCGAGGATATCCAATTTGTTCTGGTTGGCGGCGGACCTGCGCTCGACGACTTGAAGGCGCTCACAGCGCAAAAAGGTCTGGCGGACTTCATCACCTTTACCGGACGCGCGCCCGATCAGGATTTGTTCGAAGTGCTTTCGACCATGGCGCTCGGCGTCAATCCAGACCGCGTGAACGCGATGAATGACAAGTCGACCATGAACAAAATCATGGAATATATGAGCCTCGAAAAGGCGATGGTTCAGTTCGATGTGACCGAAGGTCGCTTTTCAGCACAAGAGGCCTCGCTCTATGCCAAGTCCAATGATCCAGTCGACATGGCAGATAAGATTATCGAACTGATCGACGATCCTACAAAACGCGCCGCGATGGGTGCCTATGGTCGCAAGCGCGTGGTCGAAGAATTGAACTGGCAGCACCAGATTGAGCCGCTTCTCGCGGCCTACAAACAGGCTCTGTCGCTTTAGGTCACTTTAGGGTCCGTTCTGTGCCGGATTGGTGCAGCTTTGCAAAATGGTGAAAACTCCAGCAACCCTAACGTGATTTTAAGGGCTTAGAGCCAATGTCCGCTCGCAAATTCCCGCGAGGACAAGAAGACACATGAACGCACCATTCGACACGGCCATTGCAATCGGCCCAGAGGCTACAACACAGCCCGCACCTGACCATCAAGTCGCGGTGATCGGGCTTGGTTATATTGGCCTGCCAACAGCGGCGGTTTTAGCGAGCTATGGCTGGAATGTGTGCGGCGTCGATGTCTCTGAAAATGTTGTCAAAACCGTCAATGGCGGCGGTGTGCATATTGAGGAGCGCGATCTTGATCGGCTCGTTCACGAAGCGATTGAGTCTGAAAAACTAACAGCCTCGACTGAAGTGCCGACCGCGCATTTCTATATGATCGCAGTGCCGACCCCGCTGACGGAAGAAAACACACCAGATATCAGTTACGTAGAGGCTGCAGCGCGGGCGATTGCTCCTAAGATTCTTCCCGGCGCGTGCATCATTGTTGAAAGCACATCGCCAGTAGGTACGACGGAGAAAGTCGCGCATATCATCGCAGAGATGCGACCTGATCTAAAAATGCCGGTCTTCGGTTCGCAAGAGGTTGGCGACATCGCCCTAGCCTATTGTCCTGAAAGGGTTTTACCCGGAAAGATCGTGCGTGAACTGGTGCAAAATGACCGCGTTATCGGCGGGATCACGCCGGACTGCGCGGAGCGGGCGAAAGCTCTCTATTCAAGCTTCGTCGAAGGCGATTGCCTCACGACAAATGCCCGCGTTGCTGAAACCGTAAAGCTCACCGAAAACAGCTTCCGCGACGTCAATATCGCTTTTGCCAATGAACTCAGCGTGATAGCCGATGACCTTGGCGTGGATGTTTGGGATGTGATCGCGCTTGCGAACCGCCACCCGCGCGTCAATATCCTTCAACCCGGCCCCGGCGTGGGCGGCCACTGCATCGCCGTCGATCCATGGTTCTTGGTGTCCAGCGCACCCAAGGTCGCGCGGCTCATCCGTACCGCTCGCGAAGTCAATGATTTCAAAGCAACTTATACCGAACGCCGCATTCGTGGATTGGTCGATGCCATGCCCGGCAAAGTCGCTTTGCTCGGCCTCGCGTTCAAACCCGACATTGACGATTTCCGCGAAAGCCCCGCACTCGACATCGCCTTGGACCTCGCCAAGACACGGGGCCAGAGGATTATGATTGTTGAGCCCTTTGCCGAAGAACTACCACAAGGCTTTGCAGGTACAGGCGCTGAATTGGTTGGGCTTGACGATGCGCTCGCCACAGCCGAAGTTATCGTCGTGCTTGTAGACCACACTGCTTTCAAACACCTCACCCCAGCCCAACTGGCTGGCAAGCTGGTGTATGACACACGCGGCATGATGAAGCGGTGAGCGAGCCGGTGCAGCGTCCCCGAATTATGGTGACATTCGGGACCCGTCCCGAAGCGATCAAGATGTTCCCGGTAGTGCAGGCTCTGCGCTCCGCGGACCAATGCGACGTCATCGTCGCTGTCACAGCCCAGCACCGCGAAATGCTCGATCAGGTCATGCAGATGGCCGGGATCGAACCCGATATTGATCTCGACCTGATGCAGCCCGGGCAAAGCCTAGATGCGCTGTCAGCCCGGATCATCACCCGCTTTGGTGAAGCGCTTGATGAGCACAAACCTGACCGCGTACTGGTCCATGGCGATACGCTGACCACGATGATGGCGACACTCGCATGCTATTTCCGGCGCATTCCTGTCGGCCATGTTGAGGCGGGCCTTCGTTCAGGCGATATCTATTCTCCGTGGCCCGAGGAAGTGAACCGTAAGGTCACAGGTGCCGTAGCTGATTTG
>CAZOLE010000116.1:0-6486 GCA_964580445.1 uncultured Porphyrobacter sp. | reverse complement strand
TGACTGCATGGAAAGTGAGAATCCACCCCGCGGCTACCGGAGCCTTGGCAATTGGTGCGGCGATGGCTGGCACAAGCGCGACCGCTCAGGTCAACCCGGATGAAATTCTAAAGCCCTGCGCCGAAACCAATGTCGATTTGCGCGACCTTGCAATTGGTAGCGAAGGCGCTGGGATCAAAAGTTATTATAACGGCAGTGTCCTGATGGTGCAGATTGATCAGGTCGAGCCTGCTGCGGCCTCATCTGGCATAGTGATCCTCGCCTACACGCCCGCCAGCGAATGGGGCGAACGCACGTGTTTGGCCGCCACCAATTTCAACTTTCTCGATCTCGACAAAGCCAAGTCGTCTTATGATCCCGACACTGGGCTGAAAGTGACGATCCCCGCGATGGACTCTGATCCCGAACAAGGCATCAGCGTCTCGGGCAAACCGCTTTTGATCTCCATCAACCTAAGCAAAAACAAATTCGATGCGACGCGCTAGTCACCGCGCTGCTCACGCTTCAACAGCTCAGCTTTAATCTCAGGCCCATAGGCGTAACCGCCCACACCGCCGCTGGCGGGCACGACGCGGTGGCAAGGGATTAGGACGGCGATATTGTTCGCGCCATTGGCTGAGCCGACCGCGCGGCTGGCTTTGGGATTGCCGAGCATGGCGGCTTGCTCGCCATAGCTGCGCGTTTCTCCAGCCGGGATTTCGCGCAGAGCCTGCCAGCAACGCTGTTGAAACGCGGTGCCTTTAACGTCGAGCGGGATGTGCGAGTTGTCGCTGCTCGGCTCTTCGACGGCGGCAACCACCTGCTCAAACAGGCTTTTGAACGCCTCGCCGCCTTCGACCAAATCCGCTTTGGGAAAACGCGCGCGCAATTCCGTTTCGCCTTCACCAAAGGAAAGGCAGCACACCCCTTGGTCCGTTGCGGCGATCAGCATAGTGCCAAGCGAGGTTGCGATCACACTCCAATGCACAATGCGCCCTGCCCCGCCATTCGACCAATCGCTCGCCTGCATTCCCAATCGTCCTTCCACTTCGGCATAAAAGCGCGAGGGCGCTGAATATCCTGCATCATAAAGCGCATCGCTCACCTGTGCGCCACTGGCCAGAGCTTCGCGCACTTTCTCCTCGCGCAAGGCCCGCGCGAAACCAGCTGGCGACAGGCCAACCGTGCGCTTGAAGAGACGTTGGAAATGGGTGGGCGAGTAGCCAGTGAGATGGGCAAGCTCGTCCAACGTCTTTGCGCCGTCCGCGCGGATCGCGGCGATTGCGGCGAGCACACAGGCCTCTTCGGCGCTTTGGGAGTTGGGCGAGCAGCGCTTGCACGCGCGTAGTCCCGCAGCCTCGGCATCGCTAGCCGTCGCGTAGAACCGCACATTTTTGCGCAAGGGCGCGCGAGCAGGACAGCTAGGTCGACAGTAAATTCCGGTCGAATGCACACCTGTCACAAACGCGCCGTCAAAGCGGCGATCTTTGGCGAGCGCGATGTCCCAGCGCTGATCATCGGTTAACGTTGCGTTCGGGTCCATGTGCAAAGGGATAGAGCATTGGTCGCAGCTGCGCATCCCGCAGCTTGCGCTCAATGGCGAAAATGTGTGCAACTTGCAGCGCGCGGCGCGCTCGGCCATGGGAGGGGAATGATGGTGCGGATGATTGCAGCCTTGTGCTTTGCTTTAATGCTGAGCGCTCTCCCAGAAGCAGCGAAAGCCGATCCCGGCGATGTCGATGCGGCTGCGCGTGGCGTTGTGCGGGTGGTGCTAATCACACAGGAAGGCGAAGAGCTCATCCCGATAAGCCATGGCAGCGGTTTTGCCGTCACCTCAAACCGGATTGTGACCAACGCGCATGTAATCCGCGAGGCGTTGCAAGACGACACATTGCGGATTGGCATCGTGCCCAGCGACGGGGCCGATGCAGTGTTTGCTAAACCTGTTGCAGTCAGTCCGCGCAACGATCTCGCTTTGCTCGAATTGATTGAAGGCGGGCTGCGCCTTTCACCGCTTACCATCGCTGGCGGGGTTACCGGCGATATGGGCGAAGTTTCTGCGGTAGGCTATCCGATGAACGTCGATCTGGCTCAAGGGCTGGAGATAAGCGATATTTTTAAAGCTCAGCCACCTGTCAAAAGCCGAGGCTTTCTCTCTGGCGAGCGCCCATCCCGCGATTTTGATACGATCCTGCACACCGCACCGATTGCGCGCGGCAATTCTGGCGGCCCCCTTCTCGATGGCTGTGGCCGGGTGTTGGGTGTCAATTCGTTCGGTGCGGATTCGGATGGATCGGATGCGGAATTCTATTTCGCTGTCTCTTTGCGCGAACTGATGCCGTTCCTGCGTGATAACGATGTCGACCCGCGCACCAATGCACTTCCATGCCGCTCTATCGAAGATTTGAACGCGGCTGAGTTTGATCGCTTCAATGCGGAACGCGCCGAAGCGCAAGCGCGAATTGAGGCGCGCGAGGCGGAGCTACGCGACAAGCGCGCAACTGCTAGGTCCCAGGTGCAGTTGGAAGTGATGGAAGAACGCGAAAACGCAATGGCACTCGCAATGGTTTTGATGCTTCTTGCAATCGGCTGCTTCTATGCGGCGCTGCAGATGCGCCTTGATCCGGAGACACGAGCGCGAATGGTTATTTTCGCCGCTTTGTCTGGTGCGGCCATGATCGGCGCCGTGCTGGCATGGATCACCCGCCCCAGTTTCTCTCAGATCGAAGAGCGTGTTGCAGTTGCGATGGGTGAAAGCGAAGAGGAAGATACCGAAGAAGACGCCGGGTCAGGCGGCGGCGAAGGCACATTGATCTGCACCTTTGTGTCTGATCGAAGCCGCGTTACCTCTGCCAAGACTGACGATGTTGAATTTGACTGGTCCGGTGATGGTTGCGTCAATGGCCGCACGCAATATGGCCTGCGCAGCGGCGAATGGTCACGGGTGTTCGTGCCAAACGAAGAAGCCACAGTTTCCGTCAACAGCTATGACCCGGAAACGCGCACGTTCCAGACAGAGCGTTATCTGTTGCGCCGCTCCGCGATGCAGGAAGCCCGCGAAGCGCGCGGCGAATATCGCCCATCAGCCTGCGGCGTCAGCGATGCGGCCAACACGCTTGGCGATCAGCAAAGCAAGGTTCTTTCCTTGCTCCCTGATCGCCCGAATGAGCGATTGGTCTATCAATGCGAGGCGAAAAGCGGAGACTAACGGGCCTTGTTCTGCCCCAGCTCAAACAGCGAAGCGGTATGTGGGCCAATCACGCCTCAAGCAGCGAAGCGGTAGGCGAACCAATCACGCCGCGAGCGCTTCTCCAGACAGGGTGATCCGGTGCATTTCTCGGTAGTGCCCTTGGTAGTCGTTCATCGCGTTATGCCATGTTGTGCGGTTGTCCCAAATCGCAATCGTACCCGGCTTCCATTGCAAGCGACACTGATTGTCATCAGTTAGCGCAGCCGTCAGCAATTGCTGCAACAACGGCATACTCTCCTCACGGGTCTGACCAACAAAATTGATGGTGAAACCACTGTTCACATACAGCATCTTGCGCCCAGTTTTCGGGTGGCGGATCACAACTGGGTGAACTGCCCCGGTCTTAATGTTCTGACCGCGCAAATGCTCGCCCATATCGGTTTGCGCATAAAGGCCACCTTCTTCGTAGACATGGTCGGCGGTGTGATACGCTTCCAGTCCTTCGACGGCCGCCTTTAGCTCATCGGATAGCGCGTCATAGGCCGCGCCCATATGCGCCCACATCGTATCACCGCCTGAAGGTGGAAGTTGCCGAGCAACCAGAACCGACCCCATTGCCGGGATCTGATCATAGGAGTGGTCGGTGTGCCAAGCACCGCCAATATTAGTCTGCTGATCCGGCTCTTTCTTCACCACGGCGATTTCATTGAAGTCATCTTGCAGCGGGAAATAATTGTTTACATCAATCCCGCCCCAGCGGCGGCCAAAGGTGATGTGGTCTTCTGGTGAAAATTCCTGATCGCGGAACACCGCAACGCCGTGTTCAAAAATTGCGCTCTTAATGTCCTGCATTTCAGCGTCGCTGCAACCTGCGAGCGACACGCCTTCAATTTCGACCCCACATTTGGGCGCCATTGGCGTCATTTTCATCTATATTCTCCCCACGGCGTTTTCGCCGCTATGCGAACAAGGTGCCGCATGTTTTAGTGCCTGTCCAGAGAATCCCATTTCCACCGCTTGCATCACTCGAACCTCAATGCTAGGCGCGCGCCAGCTTTGCCGGGGACCCCCGTTGTAACCGGAACCATCAAAGCTGATGCATCGTTATTCTCTTCGATCCGATAAGGACTAAGAACGCGTGGAAATTTCCGCCGGTATTCAGGCTAGCCTGGCAGGGCGTTACGCTTCGGCTTTGTTCGAGCTTGCCAGTGAAAATGGCAGCGTAACCGCTGTCGAGTCCGATCTTGGGACCCTCTCAGAAGCTCTGAGCGATTCTGATGATCTGGCTGCTGCCACCACCAACCCGCAGCTTTCGCGCGGCGATCAGGCGCAAGCCATCGCAAGCGTCGCGAAGCATTTGAAGCTGTCCGATCTGACAACGAACTTTCTCGGAGTGCTCGCTGGCAATCGTCGGCTGGCCAAACTCCCGGAAATGGTTGCAGCGTTTAAAACCATCGCTGCGGCGCAACGGGGCGAAGTCACCGCGACCGTCACCAGCGCGCATCCGCTCTCTGATGAGCAGCTCGCAACGCTTAAAACCAAGCTCACCGCCCGCGAAGGCCGCACTGTCATGCTCGACGCGAATGTCGATCCTGATTTGCTCGGCGGCCTAGTGGTCACCATCGGATCGCAGCGCATTGATGCCTCGATCCGCACCCGTCTCAACTCGCTATCCCAAGCCATGAAGGCTTAAAGGACTATAATCATGGAAATTCGCGCAGCAGAAATCTCCAAGGTCATCAAAGACCAGATCGCCAATTTCGGTACTGAAGCTGAAGTCAGCGAAGTCGGCTCGGTTCTAAGCGTGGGTGACGGTATCGCCCGCATCCACGGACTTGACCAAGTGCAAGCCGGTGAAATGGTCGAATTCGCAAACGGCGTTCAGGGCATGGCTTTGAACCTTGAAAGCGACAATGTCGGCGTCGTGATCTTCGGCTCTGACGCTGAGATTAAAGAAGGCGACACGGTTAAACGGACCGGCACGATTGTGGACGTTCCGGTTGGCAAAGGCTTGCTCGGCCGCGTCGTTGACGCTCTTGGTAATCCTATTGACGGGAAAGGCCCGATCGAAGGCGCTGAGCGTAAACGCGTCGAAGTTAAAGCGCCGGGCATTATCCCACGCGAATCAGTTTCCGAGCCTGTGCAAACCGGCCTTAAAGCTGTTGACGCCTTGGTCCCGGTTGGCCGTGGCCAGCGCGAATTGATCATTGGTGACCGTCAGACCGGTAAAACCGCCGTCGCCATCGACACCTTCATCAACCAGAAAACTGACAATGCGGGCGATGATGAGAGCAAGAAGCTCTACTGCGTCTATGTTGCCGTGGGTCAGAAGCGTTCGACCGTTGCCCAGATCGTGAAGCAATTGGAAGAGAACGGCGCGATGGAATATTCCATCGTCATCGCCGCGACCGCTTCGGAGCCTGCTCCGCTGCAATATCTCGCGCCTTACACGGGCTGCGCGATGGGTGAGTTCTTCCGCGACAACGGCATGCACGCCGTGATTGTTTATGACGATCTTTCCAAGCAAGCGGTTGCCTATCGTCAGATGTCGCTTCTGCTTCGTCGTCCTCCGGGCCGTGAAGCGTATCCGGGCGACGTTTTCTATCTCCACTCACGTTTGCTTGAGCGTGCCGCTAAGATGAACAAGTCGGAGGGCGGCGGGTCGCTTACCGCGCTGCCGATCATTGAAACGCAAGCTGGCGACGTGTCTGCCTATATTCCGACCAACGTGATTTCGATCACCGATGGTCAGATCTTCCTCGAAACCGACCTGTTCTACCAAGGCATCCGTCCCGCGATTAACGTGGGTCTGTCGGTGTCTCGTGTGGGCGGCGCGGCGCAAACCAAAGCGATGAAGAAAGTGTCCGGCTCGATGAAGCTCGACCTTGCGCAATATCGTGAAATGGCAGCCTTCGCTCAGTTCGGTTCGGACTTGGACGCGTCGACACAAAAGCTGCTTAATCGCGGTGCGCGCCTGACCGAGCTGCTGAAGCAAGCACAGTTCTCTCCGATGCCATTCGAAGAGCAGACCGTGTCGATCTTCGCTGGCTCCAACGGCTTTATCGATGATGTCGCGGTTGAGCGCGTCAACGATTACGAAGAGCAAATGCTAGCCTTCTTCCGCAGCGAGCACGCCGACATTCTTGGTGACATTCGTGAGAGCAAGAAGTTCGAAGGCGATGTGAAAGACCGCACCGTTGCGGCGCTCGAAGCCTTCGCAAAGCAGTTCGCATAAGGGGTTAGCGGCAGATGCCCTCACTCAAGGAACTTAAAGGCCGGATCGGGTCGGTTAAATCGACCCAGAAGATCACCAAGGC
>CAZOLE010000115.1:0-6534 GCA_964580445.1 uncultured Porphyrobacter sp. | reverse complement strand
CTGCTGTGCCAAAGAGACGAAAACTATAGGAATCCGGCCATGCCGAAGCTTAACGCAAGCGGGGAGCTTAAGCACTTTGTCAAAATTTCCGACGCTTCTGAGCGGCCTGAGCTTGGAAACGAGGCATTAAACAAAATCGCTTAGAGCGCGCCAATGACCAAACATTCATTCTCTTTCGCCAGTCGAGCCGCGCTTGCGCTGACGCTTGGAACATTCGCCACAGCTTGCGACACGATGCCTAGCGATCCCTTTGCTGCCGCACAGCAAGCCTATGCCGATGGTGAGATCCGCACTGCGCTTGAATACGCAGCGGCGGCGGCCGATGCCGACCCAAGCAATATCGACGCACGCATGTTGGCCGGCGATATGGCAATGGCGCTGAACCAAGCGGACCGTGCGATCACCGAATATGAGGCAATCGCAAATGATCCACAGTTGGGTTCCCTCGCCCGCGCAAAACTCGCTGAAGCCCAGTTGATCGGCAATTACCGCGTGGCCGCAGTCGAAACCATAGAAACGCTGACCATGGACAATTCGATGGCCTATGTCGCTTCGATTGTCGTCAATATGGCGGAAGGTAATCGCGAAACTGCGCTGGCTCAATTGACCGAAGGGCTCGAAAAATACCCAGAAGACGCAAGACTGATCACCTTTGACGCAGAGCGGCTGGTAGAATTGTCGCGCCGCGACGAGGCTCAAGAACGATTGGCGCCAGTCCTCAAACGCACGCCAGCCGTGCCCGAGGCCCATCTCCTCGCTGGCAGGTTGCAGTTGACCGAGCGCGACCCCAATGCTGCGCAAGAGCATTTCAAGAAGGTGCTGACCGTACGACCCTTGCATCAAACCGCGATGCTCGCATTGGCGGCGATTTCACGCGACAAAGGCGATATGAAAGCCGCTAGCAATTGGATCAACAAGGTCAATGACGCTGGCGACCCACACCCTATCGGTTTGTTGTTCGCTGCCCAGATGGCTTACGATGCGGGAGAAATCAGTCGCGCATTTGAACTCATTGAACTAGCACCGCCGGTCTTTGCAGAGCGACCCGAGTTTGCCCGTGTTCGCGGCATGATTGATGCCGCTCGCGGTCAGCACGGCATGGCAGCGATGGCACTGCAGGACTATGTTGATGATACACAAGGTGACCCCTTGGCGCGCCATGCGCTAGCCAACGCCTATGCCAAACAGGGGCAATTCAAAGACGCTTGGAAAGCGATAGAGCCGGTGATCGACCACCCGCAGGCGGATGGCCCTTCCCTAATTCTCGCACTCAAGATCGCTGACAAAGCAGCGAAGTCCGAGATACCAAGAATCCGCGAACGCATAGCAAAGCGTGATTCTGCCGCGAATTTGAGCGAGCCATTGCGCGAAGCCAGTAAAGCGATCCGCGCCGGAGATTGGGCAAAAGCGGACTCTGTCTTTGCACCGCTGGTCGATGGTGCTGGAAAGAACGATGCAGTGCTGCTTAACAACGCTGCCGCGGTCAAAACGAAGCTAGGCAAACACAGCAAAGCGGTCGAACTCGCCCGGCGCGCGCATGAGCAAGCGCCGCAAAGCGCTGAAATTATGGACACGCTTGGCTGGGCTCTGTGGCAGCAAGGCAGTGCTCCGGGCGAGGCGCGCGACTGGCTTTCTAAGGCGAGAGCGAAGGCTCCTGCGAACCGGCAAATTGGCGAACATTGGGCAATTGCACACGCCAAATCCTAATTAAGCGCACTTTCAAGCGATTCAGTGTCTTGACCAAGGGACGCGCCCTGCCTAGGTGAGCGCTCCGCCAAACGCAGCGCAGCGCTTTTCGCGCTCGATGTTGGGGGCCCTTAGCTCAGTCGGTAGAGCAACTGACTTTTAATCAGTAGGTCGCTGGTTCGAACCCAGCAGGGCTCACCACTCATTCTGTTCGAACTCCGGTTTCTGTCGTCTCTACCGAGACGGCTGAAATTGTGCCCGCAATTCCGGGGCTTTGCGGAGCTGGAATTTCGTCAAGGCGTCAACGGAGACGCAACGACCTACTAATTCGCGCCGGAAATGCGCGAAGTTCTCCGCGGTCGATTTGGTGACCTACTGACGTTTCCGGTGAGATGAGGCAGTCGCCTGCCCCTACCCAATTTGCTTCGATAACACGATTGCTTAAAGCCGCCTGACTTCTAACGACCAAGCTTCAGTCAGTAGACTTGGGGTTGTCTGTTCGAATCGCGCTCAGAACTTCGTTGATTTATCGCAGCAAGGTGTGGGGACAAAGCACTACGGCCTAAGCGCCTGACTGTTCTATGCTCGCGCGCAAAACCTCCAGTCCCTTCTCAAGCTCCTCGTCGCGTCCTTCGCGGATGCCATTTGGCGTCCGTCTTACAATGATGTCTGGAATAACGCCTTGATTGTGATGGGCGCTGCCATCTCGATTGATGACACGCATTCCGGTGAAGAATGTCCGATAGCCTCCGGGCAGTTGTATCGCAGTAATATTCCCATTTGCTCCGGCGGTTGGGCTTCCAACTATCTTCGCCAGTCGATTGGCTTTGATCAGACCAAGGATGGATTCAGGATAGCTGGCTGCACGTGCATTGGTTAGGAACACAACGTTGTCGGTTAAGCGCGGTGCCAATGGAGACAGAAACCATCCCTCATCCATAAAGTGCACGTTTTCCTGATCCGGCAGCTCATAAACTGGTGTGTCAAAGCTCGCCGAACGAACAGTTTCATCGATAAGATGCCTCAAAAAGAAAGGCGACCCTTTCGGTCGACCGCGAAGGTCGAACAATAAGCCTTTCGCCCTAGCAAGCCGGTCAGACACAGCGACAAGCTCTGTGTCGGATAGACGCGTAAGATCGACATAAAGAATCCCAGGGCCAAAGTTCGTGATCGCGTCGGGACGCGGGAACCATGGAAATGTGTCAGGGGAAAGCGGGATACGCTTCACTTCAATTTCGCGCTCTTCACCGTCAGGACCAACAACGCCAAGTTTGGATGTGCTGTTCAAAGGACCAAAACCGAGACTTTCTAGAGCCAACAGTTCGCGCGAGTGAGCGCTGCCCGAGTAACGTTTTTCAAATCGCCAAGTGTAGCGCTCAAATAGGGACTCTCCGTCAATCGTGCGGACAACACTTCCGTGCTCAAGATCGATATTGTCTGGTGACCAAGCGGCCACGATCTCATCATCGAAACGTCTGAATAAAACTGGGAGAGCCGCGCGCGGATACTGATGGTAGGTAACGCGTGCGTGACCGTCCTGTAGGTCGTTTTGCATCAGTCGCAACGCGTCTTCGAATGCGATATCATCTTGGGATGTTGCCGCTCTTTGAAGCTGCACTTGGAGCCGTTCATCCCAATCAACGTCAACGACGTCCCAATAAGGATAAAACTGATCCAGGACTCCCCAAGCTATTATTGTCGCTGCAATCCGAGTGGTCCGGTCAAATCCAGCTGGCTTCCAGCCAACCGGCTTTCCCGCATATTGCACTTGAGCTTCAGATTCAGGCGATTCTTCACCATTCCTGCTTGCAGTAAGAGGAAAGCGTACGTGCAGGCCACTTGCCAATTTCTCTTCAAAATAAGGGCCCGCCCCAAGGCTGACAATTTGGGTTCGGGTCTTCGAATAAATACCATCTCTGGCACCAGCGTATCCGTTGTGGCTCCAGCGCCAGCGCGGTGATGCAATCGGTAAGGACTTGAAAGGTGGAAGAGGTTGACTGGAAACCTCAAAATTCTCAATGAGCTCAGCAAAATGTTTGCGAAGCACGGCTTCGAGCTCAGTGTTACCGCCTGCTGCAATAACCTCAGGAACGGCTTCAATCGCAACCGCATCCCAGTCGGCGCCAAGCGCCGCATCGCTGGGGTGAAAGTACCTCGCGACCGTGTAGATCCTGGTGAAAGCCACGAGGTTCGCAATCTCTTTTGCACCTAGGGCTTGAGCTGCGACATCGCCCTCAATCGGCGCTTCGCGCTGCCGCCCAATCTCACGAGCGTGAGCCGAAAATGTCGAAGCAGTCACTACAAGACATGCCGTAAGGATGAACGAGAATAATGCTCTGCGCACTCTAAGCATGCCTACGGCGCGGCCTTGCTGTCTTCTAGAGAAATTCAACGCTCGCTTTGGCTCTACAACTTCAATGTGCATCATTGCACGCCCTCGTTCTGTCGGTTGACCAATACCCACACCATAGCTCGTCAGCATAGTCCTGACTAACACCAAGAGCGCACCGTCAATTCATGACCCAACTCCCGCCATTGAAGGGTCTCGGAGAATATCAGATCAATCCTCGCGCCATATAGTGATCGACTGGCTCAAGCGGCTCGCCAATATCCTGTGAAACTTTGGCAAAAGCCTTGTCCTGCGTTAGAAACACCTTTCCATTCAGCTCGTCGATGAAGCTTGTCCGATTAAGGCGATCCATCACCGGACCTTTGACCTCGGTCAGATGAAAACCGATCCCGCCATCACCAAGCCGATGGTTTATGGCTTCAAGGCTTTCAAGACCGGAGGCATCAATTTCATTCACTGCACTGCACATCAAAATTACATGACGCAGAGCCGGCCGTTCTGCGACGCGTTCGAGCACATATTCTTCAAGCCAACGAGCATTGAGATAAGTAAGCGCTTCATCGATGCGGATCGATAAAACATGAGGGACAGTGAAAACTTTGTGCCGCTCGACATTGCGAAAGTGTTCAGTTTCAGGGACGCGCCCGACAATCGCGGCATGCGGACGGCTTGCACGCCAAAGATAAAGCAGCAGGCCAACCGCAACACCGGCGACCACACCCATCTCAACCCCGACAAGCAGAGTAATTCCGATGGTTGCAATATGCGCTGCGAAGTCGGTTTTCGAATAGCGCCACAGCTGCCCCGGTGTTTTAAGATCAACTAGGCTCAGGACTGCTACGATAATTGTTGCAGCAAGCGTAGCGATCGGCAGGCTGATTAAGAGCGGCGTGAGGAAGATCGTCGCAAGTGCGATTCCAACTGCGGTGAATGCTCCAGCGGCAGGCGTTCGAGCGCCAGCGTCGAAGTTAACTGCTGAACGAGCGAAACCACCCGTGACAGGGTACCCTCCAGAAAAAGCGCTTGCGATATTGGCAGAACCGAGCCCGATCAGTTCCTGATTTGGAGAAATGCGTTGGCGGCGTTTGGCGGCTAGTGTTTGAGCGACCGAGACACTTTCGACAAAACCGATGATTGAAATCAGAAGAGCCGGCACCCAAAGCTTCTCAATCAGCGATAGATCAGTACTTGGGAGCGCGAATGGCGGAAGCCCTTGTGGGATGGCACCGACAAGTTTCACTCCCTCGCTACCGAGGTCGAGCGCGATGGCTGCGAGTATCGTCAAGGCAACGGCCACCACAGGCCCAGTCTTAGCGGTCATATCGGCTGCGCGTTCTGGTAGCCCAAGGCGTAGCAGAGCAGGTTCGGCGCCCTTGCGCACCCAAAACAGAAATAGAGTAGCTGGAATCCCAATCGCGAGCGTCCAAGCATTGGTGTCGCCAATTGATGCGGCCAATGAACCGAGCATCTCAGGCCAATTGTCACCGCCCGCAGAAACTCCCAGAATGTGCTTGAACTGGCTTGTCGCGATTAGGATGCCAGAAGCGGTGATGAAGCCGCTAATCACAGGGTGAGAAAGCAAGTTTGCTAGGAACCCGGCCCGAAGGAGGCCGAGGATGGCCAGCATAACGCCCGACAGCATAGCGAGCGTAATCGCGGCTTCGAGGTATTCCGCTGTTCCTTGCTGAGCGACCGCGCCAGCTGCCGATGCGGTCATCAATGAAATGACAGCAACCGGTCCAACCGCAAGCGTGCGACTGGTTCCGAAGATAGCGTAGAGAACCAGAGGCAAAATTGAAGCATAGAGACCCACAACCGGAGGCAATCCCGCAAGCAGTGCATAGGCAAGGCTTTGCGGGATCAGCATGATCGTTACGATCACTGCCGCCATGAGGTCATCAGTTAAGACTACGCGGTTGTAGCTCCGGCTCCAATCGAGGATTGGAAAGAATTGGCGCAAGGCGCTTGGCTCTGTGCTGGGTGCAGCACCGGGTTCGGCTGACGCTTGTGTCACGCCGTGAAGAGCCGGTGTAAGGTCATGCCCGCCGCCATGCTGGCAACGAATATCCCAGCAGACATCGGTTCGATGATTAGCGCGCCAATCGCTGGGCCTGGGCACAATCCAGCAATGCCCCAGCCAATGCCGAATAGCACCGCGCCGCCTATGAGCTTGCCATCAATGAGCTGAGTATTCGGCAGTTTGAATTCTCCGGCAAAGACCGGTTTGGCAAGGCTGCGCTGAATCGTCCATGCAATCGCCATCACCAAAACAGCTCCGCCCATCACAAAGGCAAGCGTAGGGTCCCAAGCCCCAAACACATCAAGAAAACCGCGCACACGTGAGGGGTCCATCATCCCAGAAATGGCGAGCCCGCCGCCAAACAAAGTGCCAGAGACAACAGCAATACCCAGTTCGCGCATCACCAGCTCCACCCTAGAGCATTGGCCAGCGCAACAGTTACGATCCCGCTCGCGATAAAGGTTGCTGTTGCGAAGAG
>CAZOLE010000114.1:0-6535 GCA_964580445.1 uncultured Porphyrobacter sp. | reverse complement strand
CGGGGTGGTGGCATCGATATTGGCGCTATGCCGATTATCCCAGCCAGCTCGCTCCGACATGCGGTGCAATGGGCTATGGCGTGCCAGCCGCCCTTGCCGCTGCGCTTCGCTACCCGGACAAACAAGTCGTCGCAGTCTCAGGGGATGGCGACTTCCTAATGAATGGACAAGAACTAGCCACAGCCGCCCAATATGGCGCAAATTTGCTCGTGCTGGTGATCGACAATTCAGCCTATGGCACGATCCGCATGCATCAGGAGCGTGAATACCCTGAACGCGTCTCAGCCACGTCTTTAGTTAATCCCGACTTCGCAGCTTTGGGAGCCTCATTTGGTGCATGGACGGCGAGCGTCGAAACCACTGAGCAATTCAAAGAGGCTCTAGCTGATAGCCGCGACCGGAAAGGCTTGCGGCTCATCCATATGACAATCGACATCGAGCAATTGGCTGCAAGCGGTGCGACAATCAGCGGCTTGCGAGCAAGAGCTTAGCCGCCTGCCATCGCGCAGATAAGTTCCCACTCATCTGGTTTGATCTTGGCAACCGAAAGTCTGGATAAGCGCACCAACTCACAGTCTGCCAGACGCGGCTCAGCTTTGATTGCTTTGAGCGTAACGGGGTTATCGAACTTGCGTACAGGCTTGAATTTGACCGCTGCCCACTTCCCCGTCTCATCAGTGGGGTCAAGAATACCCGCAACTGTCACTTCACAGATTCCGACGATCTCCAACCCTTCACGTGAGTGATAGAAGAACGCCTGATCACCGACCTCCATAGCGCGCAGGTTGAGTTTCGCTGTATGGTTGCGAACCCCGTCCCACACCTCTTCCTGATCGCGCACCAGGTCATCCCAGCTGTATTTGAATGGTTCTGATTTTACGAGCCAGTAGTTGGGCATTGCGCGGCGCTTCCTTTGTTTCGTTAACCTCCAATGCGATACTCAATCATGCTGTTTGCTTCCAGACCCTCCGACTGCACTCTGCCAGATTAACCCGATTTTTAGACAGATAAGCGATACGCCGACGACTTCGAGCAACACAGGGGACGCGCTCTAATCGGCACGGTTCGAATTTAGTGGAAGAGCAGACTTCACCATCCCGCCCGGGTTCAGCGGACCGCGATCTGATCGCTCTGGGTATTGCCACGGCTGCGATCATTTTGCTGGTCGCAACAGGCAGCTCAGTCATGCCTCGCGTTGTTGAAGCGATTCTGGGCAATGGGAGAGGCCCTGATAACTTGCTGGCCAATGCGCTTTTGCTCAATATTGCTTTGGTTGTGTTTGGTTGGAGACGCTACCGTCAGTTGACGTCAGAAATGAGCATTCGGAAACGCGCAGAAGCGCAAGCCCGCGACCTTGCTGATACCGATCCCTTGACCGGATGTCTCAATCGTCGAAAAATGGCCGAAGTTGCCGATCAAGTTCGCGAAGTTGCCCGAGACAACGATGAGATCGTTGCATTTGTGATGATCGACGTTGACAACTTCAAACAAATTAATGACATGCATGGTCACAGTGTCGGCGATCAAGTGTTAGTCATGATCGCGAATCGTTTGCGCGAAGAGCTGCCACACGATGCCAAGTTGGCGCGGTTGGGCGGTGACGAATTCGGCTTTATCGCTCCGTTTGATCCTAAATCTCCCGGACGCATTGATGATCTTATCTTACGGCTCTTCGAGAAAGTGACGCCTTCGTTCGAGCTCGAGGGTATCAATCTTGAAAACACGATCTCGATTGGGGTCGCTAGCGATGCCGAAGCCTTGCAGGGTAAAACGGCAATTCCGGATTCAGACGAGTTGATGCATCGCGCTGACATCGCGATGTACCACGCCAAAAAACAGGGCAAAAATCGTCAATTCTGGTTCGAACCGACGATGGAAGCCGAACTGCGGTTCCGCAATGAATTGGAAGTTGGCATTCGTCGCGGCATCTCCAATCGCGAATTCGTTCCGTACTATGAACAACAGATCGACCTAGAGACTGGCGGGCTGGTCGGATTCGAAATGCTAGCTCGGTGGCACTCGCCGCAACTTGGGATTGTGAACCCAGACATCTTCATTCCTATTGCTGAAGAAATCGGGATCATCACCGATATATCTGATCAGCTCATGAAACAGGCGTTCCGTGACGCAACTGAGTGGGACAATCGTCTGACTTTGTCGATCAATGTATCCCCGGTACAATTGCGCGATCCTTGGTTCGCTCAGAAACTGCTCAAATTGCTTGTCGAATACAACATGCCGCCAAAGCGTCTCGAAGTGGAGATCACGGAAAGCTGCTTGCACGACAATATCGGGATGGTTCGTTCGATGATCACTAGCCTGCGCAACCAAGGCGTAAAAATCAGCCTTGATGACTTTGGCACTGGATATTCGAGCCTTGAGCAATTGCGCACATTGCCATTTGACCGTTTGAAAATTGATCGCAGCTTTGTGCGCGAACTCAATGATTCCAGTGCTCCTTCAACCATTGTTGATGCAATCGTTTCGCTGGGCCGAGGGTTGGATATGCCAATCACTGCAGAGGGCATCGAGGACGAAAAAGCGCTTGCTGCTTTGCGTCAAATGGGTCCCCTTAAGGGCCAAGGTTACCTTTATGGTCGCCCAGAACCGATTGAGCTGGTTCGTGAACGCCTAAGGTCCATCGGCTTGCTCATTGAGCAACAAGCAGACTCAGATGAGCAAGAGGCAGACAGCAATACAACGTTGCTCGAAAGTGCTGATGCTTTGCACCAAGCCCGGGCTCAAGCAGGCCGCTAATTCCACCAACACTGGACGAGACCGCGCCGCATGAATAGATGCGCCCTATAATGCGCGTCCCTTTCATCAAAATGCATGGTCTAGGCAATGATTTCGTCGTGCTCGATGCGCGCGCGGACTCTTTGCCTTCAATGGCGCCTACGACCGCGCGCGCCTTAGCCGACCGGCGCGAGGGGATCGGCTGCGATCAAGTGATTGTGCTTGAACCCAGCGACATCGCAGCGTTTCGAATGCGGATATTTAACTCTGATGGCGGCGAGGTTGAAGCGTGCGGCAATGCCAGCCGTGCTGTCGCTTTGCTGCATGGTGAGCCTGCGCAAGTGGAGACCGCCGGTGGGACGATTGCGCTGCGGCCCGCGGACGACGGGGCGACGGTTGATATGGGTGTTCCCACTTTTGACTGGGCATCGATTCCGCTCGATTATGCGATGGACACCGCATCGATACCCGTCAGTTGGGGCGAGCTTGCCAACCCGATTGCTGTCAATGTCGGGAACCCGCACGCCGTGTTCTTTGTCGAGAGTTCCGATGCGGTCGAACTAGCAGAGCTTGGGCCGCAGATTGAAACCGATCCGCTATTCCCCGAAGGCGTCAACGTGAATGTCGCCAGCCTTGCTGGGCCTGACCACTTGCGCTTACGAGTGTGGGAACGCGGAGCCGGGCTTACCCGAGCTTGCGGCACCGGAGCATGCGCCACAGCGGTAGCGGCCATGCAGCGCGGTCTTGTCGGGCGAACTGCAACGGTAACGCTGCCCGGCGGCGACCTAACTATCACTTGGACCGATGAAGATCGCGTTCTCATGACCGGCCCTGCGACCGAAGCCTATCGCGGCTCTTTCGAATGGAACGACTTTGGATGAGCGCTCCCGAAGTTATTACGCTTGGCTGCCGCCTCAACATCGCTGAAAGCGAGCGAATGCGCGCAATGCTGGCTGATGCTGGTGATGTGGTCGTTATCAACTCCTGTGCCGTCACAAGCGAAGCCGTACGCCAGACCCGTCAAGCGATCCGCAAGGCGCGGCGCACGCGCCCTGAAGCGCGGCTGCTCGTAACGGGATGCGCAGCGGATATTGAGCGCGAAGCATTTGCCGACATGCCAGAGGTTGATGGCCTCATCGCAAATGAGCGAAAACTTGATCCGCGTGAGTGGAATGTACCGTTGGCGCAGGCCCCGCTCGCACCGACCAAGACACGCGCCTTTATCGCGGTTCAAAATGGCTGCGACCATGATTGCACCTTCTGCGTCATTCCTCAAGGACGCGGCAAAAGCCGCTCGTTGCCGATCGCTCAGGCGCTGCACGAGATAGAACAGCATCTGGCGCTTGGCGCAAAGGAAGCAGTGCTAACCGGCGTCGATCTTACCTCGTGGGGCCATGATCTACCTGGTGCGCCCAAGCTGGGCGCGCTGGTGCAGGCGATCCTCGAAGCCTTTCCGCAATTGCCTCGGCTTCGCCTTTCTTCGCTTGATGGGATCGAGATTGATGAGCAGCTTTTCGATCTGATCGCTGGTGAGACCCGCGTGATGCCGCATATTCACCTTTCGCTGCAACACGGCGCGGACCTTATGCTCAAACGCATGAAGCGCCGCCATTTGCGCGATGATGCGGTAAACTTGGTTCAAGGCCTCAAAGCGCGCCGTCCTGAGATCGCAGTTGGCGCAGACCTGATGGCGGGCTTCCCAACCGAGACCGACGCGCATCATGCCGAAAACCTTTCGATAATCGAAGAGCTCGATATCGTTCACGGCCACATCTTCCCGTTCTCCCCTCGCCCCGGAACACCGGCCGCGCGAATGCCGCAATTGGACCGCGCACTCATCAAAACCCGCGCGGCAGAATTGCGAGCCGCTGTTGCAGACGTTCGGAAGCAGTGGCTCAACGCACTTGTGGGAGAAACGCATGCAGTCCTCGCCGAACGCGATGGCACCGGCTACACGCCGCATTACGCCCGCATCGCGCTACCAGAAGGCACGCCAGCGGGCGATTTGGTCGATGTGACAATCAAAGGCGTTGAAGGAGCCATGCTGCGATGAGCGATGCGCCAAAGAGCTGGGCAGAACGTCTGTTTGGCGGCTTCAGCAAGACCTCGGATCGGCTTTCGACAAACCTGTCTGGGATCGTCAGCACCGCCAAGCTTGATGATGCAACACTAGACGAAGTCGAAGACGCATTGATCATCTCTGACCTTGGCCCATCGGCTGCCTCGCGAATCCGTGCAAAGCTCGCAGAAAAACGCTTTGGGCTAGAGATCAGCGAGCAGGAGCTAAAAGTAGCGGTCGCAGAAGAGATCGCGGAAATCCTGCGCCCGGTGGCCAAACCGCTTGAGATTGTCGCCTTCCCCCGCCCGCAAGTCATCCTTGTCATTGGCGTCAACGGTTCGGGCAAGACCACCACCATCGCCAAACTCGCACATCTGTTTACCGAAGACGATTATGGCGTTCTGTTGGCTGCGGGCGACACCTTCCGCGCTGCCGCCATCGGACAGCTCGCCACTTGGGCAGAGCGCGCTGGAGTAGATCTGGTTCGCGGTCCTGAAGGCGGCGACCCTGCCTCAATCGTGTTTGACGCGGTTAAACAAGCCACCGACACCGGGATTGACGCGCTCGTCGTCGACACAGCCGGACGATTGCAGAACAAGAAAGAGCTGATGGAAGAGCTCTCCAAAATTCGACGAGTGCTGGGACGCCTCAACGAAGCTGCGCCGCATGACGTGGTGCTCGTGCTTGATGCGACCAATGGCCAAAACGCGCTTTCTCAGATTGACGTGTTCAAAGAAGTCGCAGGCGTCACCGGACTTATCATGACGAAGCTTGACGGGACCGCGCGCGGCGGAGTTTTGGTCGCAGCCGCTGAGCAATATGGCCTGCCGATCCATGCGATTGGCGTTGGCGAGAAAATGGAAGATTTGCGCCCGTTCGATCCGGACCTTGTGGCGCGTGTTATTGCAGGAGTGGCCTAATGGCCGATGGTGCACCTGAAACCGAAACTGAAGTTGAAAAGAAGTCCGCAGGCTCTAGCTGGCTGAGCGTTGCGATCGATTACGGGCCGTTGCTCGTATTCCTGCTCGTATACCGGCTGAAAGCGCCAGAAGAGACCACAGCGGGCGGAGAGATCGTTGCGATCCTCTATGGCACCGCCGCCTTTATGCTCGCGGCGGTTATCGCGCTGGTTTTGAGCCGCGCACTGCTTGGCAAGATCTCGCCAATGTTGTGGTTTTCGACCGCGTTGATTGTGGGCTTTGGCGCGCTCACCATCTTATTTGGCGACCCGACCTTTGTGCAGCTGAAACCAACCATCATCTATTCGGTGATGGGGCTGGCGCTGATTGTTGGTTGGCAGATGGGCAAGGCGCTGCTCAAAATCCTTCTCGAAGCCGCTTTCGAGGGGCTAACCGAAGAAGGCTGGCTAAAACTGAGCCGCAATTGGGGGTTCTTCTTCCTCTTCCTCGCAGGAATGAACGAGGTGCTGCGCTATTTCTACAACGAGCCCAATGGCAGCTTTGAGACATGGCTGTGGGCGAAGTTCTGGGTATTCCTGCCACTGACCTTCCTGTTCACATTTGCCAATATTCCAATGCTCCTAAAACATGGGCTGGATGTGGGTCAGGATGAGGGTGAGAATGGCTGAAGTTTTGGTTATCTTTATTTTGTTCTTCGGCCTGGCGATACCAGCCTATTTGCTGTTTGGCAGGCAGACCTACCAACCAACGGGCGATCCGTTATCAATTGCCCAGATTGGCAGCAGAATGCTCGTAGACGGTACACGTAATTGGGATGTAA
>CAZOLE010000113.1:0-6595 GCA_964580445.1 uncultured Porphyrobacter sp. | reverse complement strand
GCTCGTCTTCTTGAAACGGTCCGGCGCACGCGCAGGCCATGATATGCTGCGCCAGCACGTCGAGGCCGCCTTCGCGAAAGTCCTCGCCATCGCGTTGGCCTTCATCAACCGCGTCTTTTGCGGCCATCGCTTCCAGAAACTCAAACCGATTGCCGGGGACCAGTATCGCCCGACTGGCAGTGTCGAGCCGGTGGCCCGCGCGCCCGATCCTTTGCAGCAGGCGGGAAGAACCCTTGGGCGCGCCCATCTGAACGACGAGATCAATATCGCCCCAATCGACACCAAGGTCCAAGCTGGCGGTGCAGACCAGCGCGCGCAACTCGCCCGCTGCCATCGCGTCCTCAACCTTGCGGCGCGCTTCTTTCGAGAGGCTGCCATGATGCACGCCGATAGGCAGATTCTCCTCATTCACGTCCCACAGACATTGGAATATGTACTCGGCCAGGAAGCGGGTGTTGGTAAAGACCAGCGTGGTGCGATTGTCGCGGATTGCATGCATAAGCTGATCGACCGCCCAGCGCCCGGCATGCCCGCCCCACGGGACGCGCTCTTCCACCGGCAGCATGACCTCAACCTCAGCCGCCGCGCCGTCCTCGCCCAGAACCAACTCAGCCGCGTGGATTTCTCCGGTGCCATCGTCGGTTTGCGGCGCAAGCCACTCCTGAAACGCCAATGGATTGGCCAGCGTCGCTGAAAGCGCGACCCGCTGCGCGTCCGGAGCTAGCGATTGAATCCGCGTCAGCGCCAGCGCGAGTAAATCCCCGCGCTTGCCCGTCGCAAAGGCATGAACCTCGTCCACCACCACCCGTTTAAGCGTCAAAAAAAGATCATGGCTTTCGGGGTAGGACAACAGCAGCGACAGGCTTTCCGGCGTCGTCAACAACACATGCGGGGGCTTTGCGCGCTGGCGTTTCTTGCGGTCAGACGACGTATCTCCAGAACGCGTCTCCACCCGGATTGGCAGGCCAATTTCCTCAATCGGCGTCAGCAGGTTGCGCTTTACGTCATGCGCGAGCGCCTTCAACGGCGAGACATAGAGCGTGTGCAGACCTTCGGGCGACGACGCATCGCCAAGCACGCTAGGCGCAAAATCGCACAAGGTCGGCAGGAAGCCCGCAAGCGTCTTACCCGCACCTGTATCCGCGACCAGCAGCGCAGGTTTGCCGCCGCGAGCCTGCGTCAGCATGTTCGATTGATGACGCCGCACGCGCCACCCGCGCGCAGCGAACCAGCCCGCAATTTCATAAGGTATTTCTGCAGCGACAGCCGCTAGCGGATCAGCGCTCATCAACTTGCCAAAGCGCGGTTACTCCGCTGCCTCAACGGCCTCTTCCTCGACCCACTCGGCCTCTTCGTCGGCTTCTTCCGCAGACCCTTCAGTCTCGCCGAATAGCTTGTCCCAATCGGGCTCTTCAAGGCGCGTTTCGATCTCTTCGACCGAATAACCTGTCGCTTCTGCCACGCGCGATTTCTCGGCATCACTCAAATCCGCGAAGGTGCGGACTTCTGGAAGGTCAGCAGTCGCTTCCTCAACGCGCTCCTGCATTGCAGCGACAGCAACAAGCACCTCTGGAAAAGACTGAATCATGCCCGCGATCATCCGGGGATCGGCACTCATCGGCACGCTCTTACTCGCGAATTTCGCCCCGGTCGCAGTGGAGAAGAACGCATTGAGCTCCGCAAGCTCGGCATCGTCAAAGTTAACCGCATAGACTTGCGCCATAGCATCGCGCATCCCCGGCTCCATCGAGGATGCGACTGTGCCAATAAGCTCGGGCAGCATCGCTTCCATACGCTTATTGCGTTCTTCGAATTCGGGATCGAAGAGCCTTGCCAGATCATTCTTTTCGAACTCGGTCAGGTTCAGATCATCATCCGAAATGCCTGTGCCGTCGCTCAAAGTTTCGCCAGCCGGACTGGGCGCGAATTGCAGTAGTGGTTCGAGAAGTCCGTCGATCAGTCCGTTGGTCGCTTCGGTAAGCACTCCGTCCGGCATGAGCTGGCCCGCGACCTTTTCAGCCATAGGCAATCGCGCAGTTTGCTCTTCGGTCAAAGGATCGCTGCTGAAAAACATCCCCAGCATCATCGCGATAAACGCGGCGGCATCTTCGCCGCCTTCTTCTCCGGCGCTAAAATCGACCTCTTCATCAGAAGCTTCAACGGTTTCATCTTGTGCCAGCGCGGCAGTGGGCGCGGCGAATGCTAAAGACAAACCCACAGACGAAGCAAGAATTGACCGACGGATCATAAAGAAACTCCCTTTGCTCTCTTAATGCCCAACACTCTCCGTGCGTTCCAGTCCAGAAAGTGCAAGCTGCTCATCAATGGATGCAAGCAAACGAGCAAGCCCTTCCTCGGTGTCGCTTTCGGCGCGGGCAACCAGAACGTCTTGTGTGTTCGAAGCGCGCAGCAACCACCAGCCATCCTTAGTGTTCACGCGTACGCCATCGGTGTCGTTGACACTTTCGACATCAGGGCCGGGAGCGGATGTCAAACGCTCGGTCACTTCGGCAATCGCCGGGAATTTGCGCACTTCATCGACTTGAAAACGCATTTCCGGTGTGTTGAGCATGTCAGGCATCGCAGAACGCAATTGCGTCACCGATTTACCAAGCCGCGCCGAGGCTGCGAGCAACCGCACCCCAGCATACAGCGCATCGTCAAAGCCATAATAGGTGTCCGCGAAGAAGACATGCCCGCTCATCTCGCCCGCCAACGGAGAGCCAGTTTCCTTCATTTTGGACTTAATTAGTGAGTGCCCGGTCTTCCACATCAACGGCTGACCACCATGCGTTTTGACATGATCAAACAAAGCGCGACTGGCTTTCACATCGGCGATAATCACTGGTTCTTCGCCACTTTCGGTGTGCGTGAGCAGATCTTCGGCATAGATCATCAAAAGCTGATCGCCCCAAATCACGCGACCTTCACCATCAATTGCACCGATCCGGTCGCCGTCGCCGTCAAAAGCAACTCCAAAATCGAGGTTCTTGTCAGCGACAAGGGCGCGCAAATCGATCAGATTTTCCTCAACCGTTGGATCAGGATGGTGGTTTGGAAAATGTCCGTCGACTTCAGTGAAGAGCAAATGATGCTCGCCCGGCAACTTCGTCGCGAGCGCTTCCAAAGCGGGGCCAGCAGCGCCATTGCCTGCGTCCCATCCGACTTTGAGACTAGCCAAGGTGGCACTGTCGATGCCGACAAGACCTTCGAGCATACGCTCGACATACTCGCTCAGGATGTCACGGCTCGACACAGATCCCGCGCCCTCAGACCACGCTCCCGCTGCTGCCAATTCCCCGAGCTTTTGGATGTCCGCCCCAAAGAACGGACGCCCTTGAAAGACCATTTTGAAGCCGTTGTAATTGGGGGGATTGTGGCTGCCAGTTATCTGAATGCCGCCATCCACGTTTTCGCTTGAAGCCTCAGCGTAATACAGCATCGGGGTCGCGCCCAGACCAATTCGAACCACGTCACAGCCGCTTGCCGTTAGCCCTTCAATCAAGGCCTCTTCCAGCATCGGTGAGCTAACCCGACCATCATAGCCCACCGCCACATTTGCGCTCGTTCCGCCTTTGGCTTCGCGCAAAAGCGTACCAAACCCCCGGCCAATCGCGCGCGCATCGTCTGGACCCAACGTCTCGCCGATGACCCCTCGAATATCGTATTCACGCAGAACGGTGGGGTGGAAACTGTAAGTCATGGGGTATGCAATCCTGTGTGTCGTTCTTGTCGGTTAGCGTCGGCCTTGCGGTGTGATTATGTCGAAACCGCAAACATGCGCGCCTTCACTGGTCGCCGTTCTTCTCAGCATCATCTTTTGGCAATTCAGCAAGCAAAAGGTCGCGCGCGGCATCGGCTTCATGCACTTGCGCATTGCTGCCGCCTTTGTCGGGATGAACCGCAGCAATCAACCGCCGATGAGCCGCCTTGATCGCTTTGCGATCCGCGCTGTCTTCAATCTTTAACAGCTTGCGCGCCCGGGAAATCTGTTGCGACTTGCTAGGTTTAATCCGCAAAGCTTCCCATGGCCATTGGCCCAAAGCCCAGCGCCACGCGACGCAGATCAAAACGAGGATAAGGAGCAAGCGAAGCAGCATGGATCAAGTGACCATAGGGCTTTCGGGGCTGGATGTGAACTGAGGCAATCGCAACGCTTTGAGCAATTCGCGCAATTCCTGCCGCGCGACCAGATGGCTGGTGCCTAATCCGCCCAAATGCCCCTTGTCGAGCAGGGTCAGGCCCGATGGGAAAAGCTCGCGATAAATGACCCGTTCCGATAGGCCCTGTGTGTAGCGAAAGCCGACCCGTTGAGCCATGTCTTTGAGCGCACCGTCAATCCGCGCTTGGTTGCGCGCTTCGATATGCGAAGTGCGATTGCGCACCACCACCCAATCCATTTCGGGACGCTGATTTTCAAACGTCGCGCGGCTACGCTTCATCTTTGCCTCCCAGATCAGTTCCGCAAAGAATGACAGCTTCTTGACCTTAAAGGTCTCGCCATCGACTTGCCCAATCAGATCGAAATCAACAAAGCTGTCATTTAGCGGCGTCACCAATGTGTCGGCGTTTTCGACCGCCGTCCGGGCGAAGGGATCGTCTCTGCCCGGATTGTCGATAATGAGAAAATCGGTGTTCTTCTCAAGCCGGTGCATCGCGATCCGCAAAGCTTGATCGCTGCGGCCTTTGAACACCTCAACCACCGGGCTTGGCAATTCAAGATTGCGCTTTGCCATCGTGGTCGCGCGGTTCTCTAAATAGCGGAATGTGGTGCGTTGGCGCGGATCAAGGTCAAGCATAGTTACGCGCGCGCCAAGGTAAGAAAGCGCAACCCCGATATGAATGGCTGTCGTCGATTTTCCAGTGCCGCCCTTCTCATTCGCGACAACGATGCGATGCGCGGCACCAACGCCCGCTGATTGGCTGGATGCTGCACCCCCGCTTACACCGCTCTGCTTCACAGCTTGGTCCAACCCTTTTTACTTATTGTGTCGCAACTCTTAGCGCCCCTTGGCCGCGCAGTGGCAGCGAGCTAAGTGAACGGTCAATAGCTAACTGAGGGGACCTCCGCGTGCAAACGGCAATCACGCTTGAAATGTTAAGAAATGAAACATCCGCGCTCCGAGGGGAGAGCGGGCGTGCAACAATCGGTCTGGTGCCGACAATGGGCGCCTTGCATGATGGCCATTTGACCTTGGTGCGACGTGCGAAAGAGATATGCGACCATGTGGTTGCATCGATCTTTGTGAACCCAACTCAGTTTGGCCCCAACGAGGATTTGGACGCCTATCCGCGTCAGCTGGAACAGGATAGCGCGATGCTCAAAGAGGCGGGGTGTGCTCTACTGTGGGCGCCTCAAGTCGATGCAATGTACCCTGATGGTTTTGCCAGCTCGATATCTGTCAGCGGAGTGAGTGAGGGGTTTTGCGGAGGTGATCGACCCGGCCACTTTGATGGTGTGGCGACGGTGGTGTGCAAACTGTTCAATCAGGTGCAGCCTACCCATGCATTCTTTGGTGAGAAGGACTATCAGCAATTGGCAGTGATCCGCGCAATGGCACGCGATCTTGACCTGACCGCTCCACATGTTGCGCAGATAATTGGCGTGCCGACCGTTCGCGAAGATGATGGCTTGGCGATGTCGAGCCGCAACCGCTATCTCTCCAGCTCAGACCGGGCAAATGCCGCGACTTTGCCGCGAGCCATGAAGGCCGCCATTGCAGATATTGAGGGCGGCGCGGATGTGGCCGAAACGCTCGCAAACCTCAAAGCCGAATTGATCGCCGCTGGTTTTGCGAGCGTCGATTATGCAGAGCTTGCCGACGCCAGCTCGCTTGCGGTGATCGACACATTGACACAGCGCCCGGCGCGACTGCTGGTCGCGGCGCGAATTGGCGGCACGCGCTTGATCGACAATATGGCCGTGAATGCTGATTAGAGCGGGCCCAAAAGACCTAATGAGGTCCAATTCCAGCGCCTACCTCGATGACGAACATTGGAAATGCACGTGCAAGCTCGCTGAGCGATGCCTGCGACGAGGCAGTCAAAGGCAAATGAATTGATTGCAACCAATGCTTGACGCCTTGCTGCATCCGGTGGCATTGGCGCGTCCTTAAAAGCGGGCGGGTATAGCATAGTGGTAATGCTCTAGCCTTCCAAGCTAGCTAGAGGGGTTCGATTCCCCTTACCCGCTCCAAGATACCAATCTCTCTTGAATCGCACGGCAGGCCCGGCGAGCTTTCGTGAGGCCAAGAATTTCTAGCCTTGCGCTCTGCGGGCATTCCCGTACCGCACTCGCAAAATAGCAAGATACAGGCTTATGCGCACTCTCACACATCTCGAACGGCTTGAAGCCGAGAGCATTCACATTTTCCGCGAAGTTGTGGCCGAAGCTGAAAAGCCGGTCATGCTCTATTCGGTTGGCAAAGACTCCTCGGTCATGCTGCACTTGGCGCGCAAGGCATTCTACCCTGCGCCGCCGCCCTTCCCGATGCTGCACGTGGCATCCGGTTGGGACTTTAAGGCGCTGCTCGACCACCGCGATAAGACGGTGAAAGAGTATGATCTGGACCTGATCGTTACTGAAAACGAAGAC
>CAZOLE010000112.1:0-6602 GCA_964580445.1 uncultured Porphyrobacter sp. | reverse complement strand
GCTCTGGCAAGCTCGACAAAGAAGCTATGGACCATGTTGTTGATATGATTGATGAAATGGCCAAGCGGATCGAGCGTTTGTAATTCACCAATGAACCCGATAGCCTCTCCCTATCATATTGTTTTGGGAGGGACAGATGACTGATGTACAAGATAGTTCGGTAAACACGCCTTGGCATCTATGGGCAGTGGGAGTTCTCACATTGCTTTGGAATTCGGTTGGCGGGTTCAGCTACACGATGACCAAGCTCGGGAAACTCCCGGATCTTGGAATGGGCGAGGTCGAGATCGCTTATTTCGCCAGCCACCCTGCTTGGGCGACAGCCTTTTGGGCATTGGGCGTTTGGGGTGCGATTTTGGGGTCTTTGCTGCTTCTTTTTCGTTCACGATTTGCGGTTCATGCGATTGTGATTGCGATCGTTGGATTGATCGGATCGACCATTTATCAACATGCGATGTCTGATATTCCGGAGAGCTTGGACAGCCCGGCTTTGAACTTGATCATATGGGCAACCACGTTGTTCATGTTGTTCTACGCAGTGCGCATGCGGAACGCGGGCGTTCTTAGCTGAGAATTTAGTCGGAATGTGACCTAGCTTTGGCTTCCGCCATCGCTTGGTCGCGTTCTTGCAAAGCACGGCGCTCTTCAATCAGGCGGATGTACATATCGGCGACTACACCGTTGATTGCAGGCCAGCTGTATTCGCGGCTCTTGGCTTCGCCAGCTGCACCATGTTTGGTGCGCAGCGCATTGTCTGTGCAATAGGGCGCAAGCGCTTCGGCAAAGGCAGCGGCGGTTTCGCCTGTGTTATTACCCGGCGTGACCAGCTGTCCGGTCTCGCCCTGCGTCACAAGGCTGGCCGCCCCGGTCGCAGCGGCGGCAACCACCGGCAATCCGCAAGCCATCGCTTCCAATGTCACATTGCCAAAAGTCTCTGTGATTGAGGGATTGAAGAAGATGTCCCCGCTTGCCAGCGCCTGACCAAGGTCAGCACCGGTCTTGAAACCGGCAAAGATTCCTCCGGGTAGCGCGTCTTCGAACCATCCGTGCGCGGGACCATCGCCAATCACCAGAACTTTGTGCGGAACTTGGCGTTTGCGCAGTTGCACAATGGTTTCGGCAAAGACATCCAAGCCTTTCTCCATCACCAATCTGCCAAGGAACACCACGGCGACATCATCATCGGCAAGGCCCAACTCACGCCGCCATGTCAGATCTCGTTTCTGGCTGGCAAACACAGAGCGATCCACACCGCGTGTCCAAAGCCCGATATCGTCGTGCATCTCCATCGCTAGCAGTTCATCAATCATGCTGTGTGATGGCGCGACCAAGGCATCACAGCGATTGTAGAAACGCTTTAGCAGTTTCACGACAAGCGGCTCCAGAAAGCCAAGCTTATAGTAGCGCGGATAAGTCTCAAACCGGGTATGGACTGAAGCCAGCACCGGAATGTCGCGATCTTGCGCCCAGCGAAGCGCTTTGTGCGCCGACGGATCGGGCGCGGAAAGGTGCACGATGTTTGGCGCAAACTCTTCCAAGTCCTTGCGCACTTTGCGCCCCAAACCGGTGGGGAGACGATATTCACCGCGGCCAAACGGCATTCCAATAGAGCGCGTTCCGACAAGATCTCCGGTCGGCTCAAAGGCGGGTTCATCTACTACAGGCGAATACACGCGCACGGCTGCGCCAAGATCGAGCAGCGTGCCAACAAGTCGATTTAGCGCCTGATTCGCGCCATCGCGCGTGTAATTGTAGTTCCCGCTAAACAGGGCAATACGAAGGTCGGTAACGTCCATAGGGCGGCCCTCTAGGGTAATCGGCACACACTTACCACACTCCACCGCTTCCAAACCAATCTTCGTTGACAAGGCCCCTCACGTCTCTAAAGGCGCTCTCGGGCCACGCGGTCCCAACGCCGCGCGAGCTCTCTGTAAGGAGAGAATACAAATGACTAACGTACCTGCCGAGCCGGCAGTAAAGCCGGCGCGTCCACAATTTTCATCCGGCCCGACGGTCAAGTTCCCCGGATGGTCCCTCGAAAAATTAAACACCAAATCGCTTGGGCGCTCGCATCGTAGTGCATATGCCAAAGGCCGCTTGAACTATGCGGTAGACCTCTCGCGTGAATTGCTTGGCATCCCAGACGATTATCTCGTCGGGATCATGCCAGCATCTGACACTGGCGCGATTGAAGCGGCAATGTGGTCGATGCTTGACCCTGCGCGCCCGGCGACGGTCGCTGCGTGGGAGAGTTTTGGCAACGTTTGGATTCAGGACGCGGTCAAGCAGCTTAAGCTGCCGAAGCTCACGACTTTGAGCGCAGATTACGGCGAGATCCCTGATCTGGCTTCCATCCCGCAAGACAACGATGTGGTGTTCACTTGGAACGGCACCACGTCTGGCGCGAAAATCCCTAACACCGACTGGCTTGAGCCGGGCCGCGAAGGCATCACCATCAATGATGCGACCAGCGCGATCTTCGCGCAGGAAATGGATTGGGCAAAGCTCGATGCGACCACCTTTAGCTGGCAAAAGGTGATGGGCTCGGAGGCGCAGCACGGAATGCTGATCCTTTCGCCAAAAGCGGTGGAGCGGATCGAAAGTTATGATCCCTCGTGGCCGATGCCAAAGCTGTTCCGTCTGAAGAAAGGCGACAAGATCAACGCCGGTATCTTCAAAGGCGCGACGATCAACACGCCATCTTTGCTGGCGACCGAAGACTATATCGCGGCGCTTGAATGGGCGAAGGGATTGGGCGGACGCCAAGCGATGTTTGATCGCGCCGATGCCAATGCGGATCTTGTCAAAAACTGGATTGAAGCGACGCCTTGGCTACGCAACATGGTGTCTGATCCCGCTAAACGAACCAACACTGGCGTGTGCATGATGTTCCAAGGCGAATGGTATGAAAGCCTAAGTCCAGAAGCGCAGGCCGATGTGCCTAAGCAAATCGTCAAGCTGCTCGAAGAGCGTGATGTCGGCTATGACTTTAACGGCTATCGCGATGCTCCCCCTTCCTTGCGCATTTGGTGCGGTGGAACGGTTGAGCAAGAGGATATCCAACGCCTCTTGCCGTGGATCGAATGGGCTTACGAGACCGTGAATGCCAGTTGAGCTGACTGCATAGCGTTCCTGCGTCGATACGCGGGAACGCGCGACATTTCCGAAATTTCCTGACTGCCCGAGCCCGCCATTCTTGTGATGGCTCGCATTGGAGTAAAAACAATGACCAAACCCAAAGTTCTCATCTCTGATAAGATGGACCCGAACGCAGCGCGCATTTTCGAAGAGCGTGGCTGCGATGTTGACGTAATCACTGGCGAGACACCCGAAGAGCTGATCGCGCGGATCGGAGACTATGACGGTCTCGCTATTCGCAGCTCAACCACGGTGACGCCGCAAATGCTTGATGCCGCGAAAAACCTCAAAGTGATTGGCCGTGCTGGCATTGGGGTCGACAATGTCGATATTCCCTATGCAAGCGGCAAAGGTGTGGTCGTAATGAACACACCGTTTGGCAACTCGATCACCACCGCTGAACACGCGATTGCTATGACTTTGGCGCTGGCGCGGATGATCCCGGCAGCCAATGCTCGCACGCAGAACGGTGAATGGCCCAAGAAGGACTTCATGGGCGTCGAAGTCACCGGCAAGACCATCGGTTTGATCGGGGCTGGCAATATCGGTTCAATCGTTGCGAGCCGCGCTCTTGGGCTGAAAATGAAAGTGGTCGCATATGACCCCTTCCTGACAGAAGATCGCGCGGTGGAAATGGGCGTTGAAAAAGTAGATCTCGACACGCTGCTGTCTCGTGCAGATTTTGTAACGATGCACACCCCGCTGACAGACGAGACGCGCAATATCCTGAGCCGTGAGCGGCTGGAAAACGCGAAACCGGGCATTCGTATCGTCAATTGTGCACGCGGCGGCTTGATTGACGAAGCGGCGTTGAAAGATTGTCTGGAAAGCGGTCAGGTCGCTGGCGCCGCGCTAGATGTGTTTGCTCAGGAACCTGCGAAAGAAAACCCACTTTTTGGTGCGCCGAATTTCATCTGCACCCCGCACCTTGGTGCGTCAACCACCGAAGCGCAGGTCAATGTTGCGCTGCAAGTGGCCGAGCAAATGGCGGACTACCTCGTCAATGGCGGCGTTACCAATGCGCTGAACATGCCATCTTTGAGCGCGGAAGAAGCTCCAAAGCTTAAGCCATACATGGCACTGGCTGAAAAACTGGGTTCGCTCGTCGGGCAGCTTGCTCATGGGAACCTCACCAAGATCAGCATTGAGCGCGAAGGTTCGGCGGCTGAACTCAATGGCAAGCCAATAACCGGCGCGGTTCTAGCGGGCTTCATGCGCCGCTATTCCGAAACGGTGAATATGGTCAACGCGCCCTATTTGGCGAAAGAGCGCGGGCTCGAGGTCAGCGAAATTCGCCAGACCCGCGAAGGTGCGTTCAACACGCTCATCCGCGTTTCGGTTGAAACCGATCAAGGACCACGCTCGGTTGCGGGGACGCTGTTTGGCAACGAAGCGCCGCGTTTGGTTGAGATATTCGGCATCGGGATTGAAGCCGAGTTGGATGGCCACATGCTCTATGTCGTCAATGACGACAAGCCGGGCTTTATCGGTCGGATTGGCACGATGTTGGGCAATCACGGCATCAATATTGGCACGTTCAACCTTGGACGTCGCGATGCGGGTGGCGAAGCGGTGCTGCTGCTCAGCCTCGACGAAGCTATGACTGAAGAGATGGCCGCTGAGGCGGGTAAAGTGGATGGCGTTAAGTTGGTCAAAGCGCTGTCATTTTGATCGGAAGGGCAGCCCGGGCTTGACCCGCGGCTGCTATCCGCTCACTCGGAGCGCGATATGACGAATCCATCGGATCTCTTGCCGGAAGGTCTTGAAGACTGCTTGCCGCGTTCTGCCGCGCGGATAACGGCTGCGATGCGCGCCTGCCTCGATGTATTGGATGCGCATGGCTATGATCGGGTGCGCCCGCCACTGCTTGAGTATGAGCGCTCACTAGCGGGACGCATGGACGGGATTGAGCCTCGCAAGATGTTTCGCTTTGTCGATCCGGCAAGCCTTCGCACCTTGGCGCTGCGCGCTGATATCACGCCACAGATCGGACGCATTGCGGCCTCAAGCATGATAGATGCTCCGCGCCCAATGCGCTTGGCCTATTGCGGGGAAACGGCGATCATTCAGGCCAGTCAACTCGACCCGGCGCGCGAGCGGTTGCAGCTTGGCGCGGAATTGGTGGGTGCGGATACTGTTGCGGCGGCGAGCGAGATTGTCATCGCGGCTATCGAGGCGCTTTGTGCGGTCGGTCTGACAGGGATTTCGGTTGATTTCACCATGCCTGATCTGGTCGACACGTTGGCCGGTCAAGCATCTTCTTTTGATGAAGAGACGCTCAACGCGATCCGCAGAGAGCTAGACACCAAGGACGCCGGTGGGCTCAAAGCTGTCGGCGGCGAGGCATTTCTGCCGCTGCTTTATGCGACAGGCGAGTGCGATGAAGCGCTTGCCAAATTGCGCGAGTTTGACACAGCTGGAGTGCTCGAAAGCAGACTTGATGGCTTAGCTCATATCGCTCGACGGATCGGGGCAAGCGCGCGGGTGACGCTTGATCCAACCGAGCGGCATGGCTTTGAATACCAAAGCTGGTTCGGTTTCACGATCTACGCCGAAGGTGTACGGGGAGCTGCAGGGCGCGGTGGCACGTATGAGATCGGCGGTAGCGGGGAAGCGGCAACTGGATTTACGCTCTACGTCAACCGCTTAGCGGAGGCAGCGGGCGAAGCAGAATCAGCGCCAATGGTGTTCTTACCATTGGGCTTTGATGAAGCTGTAGCCGACAAACTGCGTGGCGCAGGCTGGCGTACCTTAGCGCAGCTGTCCGATACTGACGATGCAGAGGCATTGGGCTGCTCCCATGTGCTCAGAGGCGAGCAGCCCGAAGAGCTTTAGTTCGAACCGCTTTTGCTGCGTTTCTGGGTCCGGCGGTTTTGCATGCGTTGATTGATTTCAGCGGCGCATCCTTCGGACAGCGAGTCTTTCTTCTCTTGGACACACGCGCGGCGCTTCGCACGATCACGCTCACCATCCGAAGCGCACAACGCGCGCACTTCTTCGCGGCATTCCTTCGACATGCGCGGACGCTCGTTCTGCTGAGCCAAAATTGGCGTTGCGACCAGCGCGCTAAGAGCGCCTGCGATAATCGATGCTTTAGTGAAGCCCATTTTCTTTTCTCCTGAATGTACGCTGCAATAACGCGTCTGCTTAGTCAAACCACTGACAAACAGAGGTAACAGATTCTTGCGTGTTCGTTTCAATTGAGCACTTGCGCCAGAAACGCGTCGACTGCTTGCGTTTGATCAAGCCCGGCATCGGTGCCCAATTCTCGGTTCATCCGACCATGGTCGGTGTCAGAAACCGCCAACACACGCGCTGACAGTCCTGCTTCTTTCAAAGCCTTGCCAAATTCCTGTGATCGTTGGGTGGAGTTTGGACGATCATCAACATGAAGGATCAGCCAACTCGCTGTATCCGGCCCGCCGACATGCGAAATCGGTGACATGGCCGCTTGCCGCTTGGGG